>NZ_DASURI010001017.1:0-3851 GCF_036280135.1 Longimicrobium sp. | reverse complement strand
CCGCCCCCCGGCGCGCGGACGACGGGGCCACGTGGCTGGACGTGCAAAAGACACTGGGCCCGGTGTCGCTGGCCCGCATCGGGTTCCGGTACGGGGACGGGCGCATCGCCGTGCTCCTGGATGCGGGAATCTCCATAGCCGGCTTCAGCTTTTCGCTCATGGGGCTGCAGGTGTCGTCCGCCCTCAAGCCGCCGCTGGACGTGGCGCTGGGGCTGGACGGGCTGGGGCTGCAGGTGGACCGCGATCCGCTGCTCATCTCCGGCGCCTTTCTGCGCGCCAACGACCCGTCCGCGGACTGGAAGTACGCGGGGCAGGTGAACGTCCGCTTCCGCGACTTTGGCCTGGCCGCGGTGGGCGCCTACGCCAGCAGAAAGGGACAGGCGTCGCTCTTTGTGTTCGGCTCCATGGACACGCCCCTGGGCGGGCCGCCCGCGTTCTACGTGACGGGGCTCTCCGCCGGGCTGGGCTTCAACTCGCGGGTGCGCATCCCCGGCCCGGACGAGGTGCAGGACTTTCCCTTCGTGGCCGGGCTTGCCGCCGCGCCGGCGGCGGACCCGAAGGCCCCGCCGTCCGGACACGGCGAGGCTCCGGCTTCCGCTTCGACGCAGGCTTCGGCTTCGGCTTCGGCTTCGGCTTCGGCTTCGGCTTCGGCTTCGGCTTCGGCTTCGACATCGACATCGGCATCGTCTCCGGATTCGGCGTCGACGCCGGCCCCGGCCTCGGACCCGCTGGCGGTGCTGGAGCGGCTGCAGGGCACGGGCGGCGGGCGCGTCCCGTGGGTCACGGACGAGCCCGGGCAGGTGTGGATCGCGGCCGGCGTGCAGTTCACCTCGTTCGGCATGGTGAACACGCGGGCGCTGCTGCTGGCCAACCTGGGCGAGCGCGACCTTTCCTTTGCCCTGCTGGGGCTCTCGGAGGCGCGGCTCCCGCCCAGCGGGGGAAGGCTGTTTGCCCGCGTGGGCCTGCAGCTGGCGGCGGTGGTCAAGCCCCGGGAGGGATTCCTGGGCGTGACGGCCCTGCTCACCCGCGGCTCCTGGCTGCTGGACCCCGCGTGCCGGCTCACGGGCGGCTTTGCCTTCTCCCTGTGGTTCGGCGGGATCCACGAGGGCGACTTCGTGCTCACGGTGGGCGGATACCACCCGGCGTTCAACGTCCCCGCGCACTATCCCCGGGTGGAGCGGCTGGGCTTCAACTGGCCCGTGTCGGAGTCCGTGACCCTCAAGGGGGGGACGTACTTCGCCGTCACGCCGTCGTGCGTGATGGTGGGCGTGGCGCTGGAGGCCACGTACAGCGCGGGCGACCTCAAGGCGTGGTTCCGCGCCTCGGCGGACTTCCTGGCGCAGTGGCACCCGTTCCACTTCGAGGCCCGCGTGGCCGTGACGGTGGGCGCGTCGTACCGGATGTCGCTGCTGTTCACCACGGTGACGCTCACGGTGGAGATCGGCGCGGAGCTGCGGCTCTGGGGGCCCCCCATGGGAGGCACCGTGCACGTGGACTGGACCGTCATCTCCTTCACCATCCCCTTTGGCGACCCGCCCGATCCCCGGCCGTCCACGCTGAGCTGGGCGCAGTTCAGCGAGCTGCTGCCGCCCCGCGAAGCGTGGCTCACCCTCAACCTGGAGGGCGTGCGGGCCGGCGACGGCGAAGCGAGCGTCGCCCGCCCGGACGACCTGTCGTTCACCGCCCGCGCGGCCATCCCCGCCACGCGGCTCTCCGTGGGAAGCATCCACCGGGAGATGGACACGCTTTCCATCCGCCCCATGGGCCGCCGCGGCGTGTCCTCCCCCCTGACGGTGACGGTCACGCGGGACGGCGACGTGGTGGACCTGGCGCGGGACGGGTGGACGGTGGAGACGCTGACGCAGAACCAGCCCGAGGCCCTCTGGGGCGCCCCGCTGGACGGGACCCGCCCCCCGCCGCCCGCCGCGGGCCTCCTGCCGGCCCGGCTGGCGGGGGTGCGGGTCCGCGCGCCGCGCGCGGCGGCGGGGTCCACGCCCGGTGCCATCGACGTGGAGAACAGCCTGGGCCATGACCCGGTGGCCTCCCGGACCCGTCTGCCCCTGGACCCGGACCGCCAGGGGGGCGCGCCCGCCCCCTTCGCGGACCCGGGCACCATCGCCGGCATTGCCGCGGCGGACTCCGACGCCGCGCGCGCCGCCCGCGCCACCACCTTTGCCGCGCTCGCCGCCCTGGGCGCCGCGCCGGCCGCCGCGGGCGGGCTGGCGGGGGTGGCGCGCGACGCGGCCCTGCTGTTCGCCGACGCGCCCCTGCGCGCGGCCTGACCGTTCCCCACGACCCCGAGAGCCGCCATGGGCGCCGCCCCCGAGACCACGCCGCTCCCCCCGGGAGGGATGCAGATCTACGACAGCTTTGTCCCTCCGCTCACGGACGGGACGTACCAGGTGACGGTGGAGCAGACGGTGGACGCCGCCCCGCCCGGCGCCGTGCCGGTGCGGACGGAGTCGTTCGCCGTGCGCGGCACGCGCTGGACGCTGAACCCGGCGGAGGTGCACGCGCACTACCCGCCCCCGCACGCCAGCGGACCGTTCGCCGGCACCCTGGCCAACCTGGTGCTGACGCAGCGCGCGCTGCCGTGGGAGCGGCGGCTGCGCGGCGCCCCGGGCGGGTCGCCGTGGATGGCGCTGCTGGTGCTGGAGCCCGCCGAGCTGCGGGGCGAGCCGGGCCCCGCGGGGGTGTACGCGCGCACGGGCACCGTGGCGCAGCTGCTGGAGGACGGCCCCACCGTACGCGCCCCGGCCGTCCCGGGAACCACGGACGCGGAGCGGGCCCTGCCCTGCCGCTGGATCGAGGTGACCCCCGGCGCGTTCCGGGCGGCCCTGCCGCGCCTGGACGAGCTGCGCTGGCTGGCCCACTGCCGCCGGGTGAGCATGGACGACAAGCCGGCGCTGGCCCTGGCCGACGAGGGGTGGTTCGCCGTGGCCCTGGCCGGGCGCCTTCCCGCCGCGCCCCCGGCCGGGGCACGGTCCGCCCCCGCCCTCGTCCACCTCGTGTCGCTGGAGGGGATCGAGGCGCTGCTGCGGGAGGACGCCGTGCTGCCCCGCGGGGCCGACGGGACGGAGAAGGCGGTGCGGATGGTGTCGCTCTTTTCCTGGAGCTTCGAGACCGTCCGGGCGCCCGGACCCTCGTTCCAGGCGCTGGCCCGCGGCGTGGCCGGCCCGGGCGAGGGGGACCCGGGGGCGCTGATGCTGCGCCGGGCCGTCCCCGCCCCGCCGCCGGGCGACACCCGACCCGCCGCCGCCCGCGCCGCCGAGGCCCGCCTGCGGGACGGGTACGCGGCCCTGGAGTACCACGCCCGCACCGGGGACCGCGCCTTTGCCTGGTACCGCGGCCCCCTTGCCCCCCTGGTGCCCGCGCGGCTGGAGCGCGACGCACCCTTCGGCAGCGCCGCGGCCGCCACGGTGTGGGACCCGGCCACCGCCACCTTTGACCACTCGCTTTCGGCGGCGTGGAGCCTGGGGCGGGCCCTGGCCCTGGCCGACGCGGACTTCACCGCGCGCATGCTCTCCCTGCACCGCCGCGCCCACGCCCTGACGGACCGGCTGCTGGCCCGCCTGCAGTCCGGCGCCGCCCCCGCCACCGTCGCCGCGCTGCTGGAGCCCCCGCCGGCCGGGGACCGCGTGGCGCGCGCGCTGGCCCCGGGCCCCGCCGGGGGATCGGGCGGCCCCCCGCCGAAGACGGACGGGGCGCCGGTCCCGGTCCCGGTTCCAGCTCCGTCTCCGGCCCCGGCGCATCCGTCTCCCGTGGCCGCGGCGGACCGGCCCACCCCCGCGCGGGCGCTGCGGGAGCTCCTGTCCCATGCGGACGTGCGCCAAGCCCTCCGTGAGCGCGCG
>NZ_DASURI010001016.1:0-4156 GCF_036280135.1 Longimicrobium sp. | reverse complement strand
GGTCTCCAGCCCCGTCTCCTCCGCCTTCTTGGCCAGCGTGCCGATGACGTCGTCGGCCTCGTAGCCCTGCAGCTCCAGCACGGGGACGTTGAACGCCTCCACGAGCTGGCGGATGCGGGGGATGGAGAGGGCCAGCTCGTCGGGCATCTTCTCCCGCGTGGCCTTGTACTCGGGGTACAGCTCCACGCGCTCGCTGTCGCCGGCGTCGAACACCATCCCCAGGTAGTCGGGGTGGTGCTTTTCAAAGATCTTGATGAGAAAGCGCGCCACGCCCCACGCGGCCGACGTGTTTTCGCCCTTGCTGCTGACGAGCGGCCGGCTGATGAGCGCGAAGAAGGCGCGGTAGATGAGCGCGTAGCCGTCGATGAGGAACAGGCGGTCGCGGGTCTTCTCGGGCTTTTCCACGGGCATGGACGGCGCTTCGGTCAGTGGATGACGGGCGATGCGGAACGACGCGCGCCAATCTACCGCGCACGCCGTCCACCCGAAACGGCGGACGGGCCCGCGCGTGGCGTGGGCCCGTCCCCGTTCGTCCGTCGCGCGCGGCGACACGGCGTCAGGGTGCCGCGACGGGGGTGCGAAAGAGGTAGATGCGCTGTCCGTCGTTCAGCGCCAGCCCGTCGGTGCCCCAGCGAACCAGCCGCTCCGTGTAGGCGGCCGGGTGCTCGCTGTTCATGTACGCTACGTACACCGACCCCAGCTGCTGAAAGGTGTTCACGTCGAACACGGTGAGCGTTCCGTTGCTGCTGTTCATGAAGTAGGCGCGTCCCAGCTGGGTGTCCACGGCCCAGGCGGAGGGGTTGATCCCCGCGTCGAACTGGCCGATGCGAACCCCGCGCGCGGCGTCGGCCACGTCGCCGCTGCTGCCGTACACGCGCCCCGCGGAGAACAGGATGCGCGTGTAGCCGCCGCCGATCAGCCCGAGCGCCACCCGCGTCTCGGTGACTCCCTGCGCGTCCACGCGGAAGGTACGCAGGCCGCGCTCGCTGCTGTAGTTGTCGAATCCGTACATCACCGAAGCCGACTCGCCGAACGTCACCGTGGGGGAGCCGCCTTCGTTGCGGCGGGCCACGCCGTTGTCGTACACGGTGATCAGGCCTCCCCCGCGCACCACCGCCACCGTCCCCGGCTGACCCGGCATGGCGTGCAGCTCGCCGGGCTCGATCTCCGTGGAGAAGGCGGTGCCGGCGGTGAACCCCGGCAGCGCCACCTGGCGCACCTGGTTTGCCCCCTTCACCCCCACCCACAGCGTGGCGCCGTCGCTGGAAAGCGCCATCTTGCCCGGGTTGCTCCCCACCCCCACCGACCCGTCGATCTCCCCGGTGGCGGGATTGATGCGCACCACGGTGTTGCCCCGCGGCCCGCTGGTGATGGACGCGTAGAGACGGTCACGCGCCGCGTCGTACACCAGGTCGGCCGCGGGAAGGTCCAGGACGCGCAGTCCGCTCACGGACACGCTGCCGGGCGTGCGGAAGGTGATCTGCCGCGCCGCGCTCGTCCCCACGCCGGGGGTGTGGACGGAAACCTGCGCCGTGCCGGGCACCGCCAGGTCCGCGTCCGTGACGGCCATCTCCAGCCGCGTGCCGCTGACGTACGTGGTGGGGCGTGCCTGGCCGTTCCAGCGGATCACGGACGACCGGATGAACCCCGTGCCGTGCACCACCAGGGGGTAGCCCGGGCGTCCCGCGGAGGCGCCGTACGAGGGAAGGGCCTCGAGCACCGGCATGGACGCCGTAAGCGTGAGCGTTCCCGCGGCGGAGCTGCCGCCGCCCGGCTCGGGCGTGACCACGGAAACGTCCAGCACGCCCGGCGCGTCCAGGTCCCCGGGGGCAAGCACCGTCCGCAGCTCCGTCGCGCTCACGAACTGCGTCGTGCGGGGGCTTCCCTCCACGTGCACGGCCGTACGGTGGGTAAAGCCGGCGCCCGTGACGGTGAGGGTCAGGCTGTCCGCGCGGCCCGCCGCGGCCTGGGCGGGGGTGACCGCCTGCGCCACGGGGGCGGGGTTCTGCACCGACACGTAGACGGGGTTGGAAAGGCCGCCGCCCGGCTCGAAGTTGAGCACGCGGATGCTGCCCGTGACGTACTCGTCCAGGTCGTCGCGCCGCAGCACGACCTCCAGCTCCGTCCTGCTCACGAACCGGGGCGCATTCACGTAGATGAAGCTCGACATCAGCGTGGTCCTGCGCGTAAAGCCGGTCCCCGTGAGGCGCACCACCTGGCTGTCCAGCCCGATGGGGACGATGGAGGGCGTCGCGGCCGTCAGGGTGGGCGCGGGGCTGGCGACGGTGAGGGTGACCTGTCCCGAGGTTCCCCCGCCCGGCGCCGGGTTGATGGCCTGCACCCCCGCGAACCCCATGCTGGGAAGGTGCTCCGGCTCCAGGGTAAACCGCAGCTCCGTGGGCGACACGAAGGTGACCGCGGGGCTGAACCCGCCCACGGAAAGGCGCGTCGCGGCCATGAACCCGGCGCCCCGGACCGTGATGGTGCTGGTTTCCTCCACCAGGATGGTGTCGGGAGAAAGGCTCGCGATCCCCGGCACGGGGTTGGGACGCACGACGATGGAAAAGGCGCGCGCGCTCGCCGTGCCGCCGCCGGGCTCGGGGTTGAACACCGTCACCAGCGCGACTCCCACCGAGTCCACGTCGGCCGCGGAAACCCGCGTGGTCAGGTGGTACGGGTCCACGAAGGTGGTGGGGCGGTCCGCGCCGTTCCAGCGGATGACGGACGCCCGCGCGAAGCCGGTGCCCTCCACCGTCATCGTGAACGCCGTGTCGCCCTGCATGCTGCCGCCGGGCGACAGCGACCGGATGGTGGGTACGCGGTGCTGCACCTGCACGGGCACGGCCGCCGATTCGCCGCCGCCCGGGGCGGGGTTGAAGACCGTCACCTGCAGCGTGGCCGGCTCCTGCATGGCCGCGACGGGCACCACGGCCGTGAGCTGCGACGGGTTCACGTAGGTCGTGAGCCGTGCGTTTCCGTTCAGGCGAACGACGGCGCCGTTCACGAACCCGCTCCCGGTGATGGTTACCGTCACGGAGTCGCTGTACTGCGGCAGCAGCGCCGGGTCCAGGCTGCTGATGGAGGGAACGGGGTTCTGCGGCTCGGGCCGTGGCGTGGGGGCCGTTCCCCCGTCGCCGCACGAGGCGAGCAGCAGGAACAGGCCCGGGAGCAGCGCGCGGCGAGTCGCGCCCCGCCGGAGGGGGCGGCGGGAAGGCATGATCGTCAAGGCGTCCGTGATGAGGAAAGGAGAGAATCAAACCCCGCGGGCGATCACCCGGATGGACGGGTGAGGGCAGTGGCTCCGGCCGGCGGCCGGCCGGCCGGCCTCGGCAGTGGCAACGCCGATGCCGCGATGCGTCTTGATCGGCGCAAAGGGTGCGATGTGCTTCGTCGCATCGAGGTGCAGCGAACTCTAAGCAAATGCCGCGCAACCTCTTGCCCCGGAACGGCAGCGGCGGGGGAACGGGCGCGTCAGGTACGGGTTCCGGCGGATCGCTCCTGGATCCGCTGCCCGTCGCGTTGTACCTGGCGCACCCCAGAGCGGGACAGCCGCGCCGCGCATCCGCCGCGGGGGATGCCGTCAAGGGGTGGGACGCACCGCGACCGAACGATTGGCCCCGCTTCCGCGTCACATCCCCGGACGCGTAGAATGGGGCGCGTGCAACCGTCGGCCCGGCGGGCGGGTACTCATCGGCCGTCCGGTCGACATCCATCGAGCAACGATCCACCCGGTCCACGTCTTTCCTCATGCGCAGGATGCAACGCACCTCGCTGATCCCGGCCGTCGTCCTCGTCTCCACCTTCGCGGGGGCGTGCGGGGGCGCGGCTACGGGCAACCAGTCGGAACGCGCGCGCGAGCTGGAGCAGCTCAAGGAAGTGCCCGCCGCGCCCGTCGTCGCCGCCGCGCGCGCCACGCAGAGCGCGCAGGACTCGCGGCGCACGGCCATCGTCACGGCGTCGGAGCGGGTGGCGCCGGCCGTGGTGAGCGTGAACGTCGTTCGCCGCGAGCGCGTGGTGCCGCGGACGATGTGGGAGGAGATGATGATCCCGCCCGGCGCGCAGCGGGAGACGGCGGGCCTGGGGTCGGGCTTCATCATCACCCGCGAGGGGCTGGTGCTCACCAACGAGCACGTGGTGCGCGCGGCGACGGAGGTCG
>NZ_DASURI010001015.1:0-10892 GCF_036280135.1 Longimicrobium sp. | reverse complement strand
GAGGGCCTGCTCCGCCTGCGGCCGCATGGCCTCGCGGAATTGCGAGAAGCGTTCCGCGTCCTCGCCCGTGCGCTGGCGGCGGCGGCCTTCCTGGTCGGGCACGTCGCCCGTCATGAAGTCCAGGTAACGGTCCACCATGCTGGCCGGCACGTCGAACGGGTTGGCCTCCACGATCTGGGCCACCAGCTCCTCGCGGGCCGTGTTGTCGGCGCGGCTGCGGCGGTCGTTCTCCAGGTCCGAGCGAACGCGGGTGCGCAGGGCGTCCAGCGTATCGAACTCGCCCAGCCCCTGCGCAAACGTGTCGTCCAGCTCCGGCAGCTCCTTGCGGCGGCCTTCCACCACGCGAATGCGCAGGCGCTGCTGCTGGCCGCGCTGCGCCTCGTCGGCGAAGTCCTCGGGGTAGGCCACGGTGAACTCGCCCTCCTCGCCCGGGGCCAGCGTCATGATGGCCTGCTCGATGTCGGGGATGGCCTGGCCCTCGCCCAGCTCGAAGCGGAACTGGCGCGCCTCGGGCTCCTGGCCCTCTTCCACGGCCTCGTCCAGGTCGGTGATCTCCACCACCACCATGTCGCCGTAGCCGGGGCGCGTGCCCTCGTCCAGGGGCAGCAGGTTGGCGCGCTCGCCGCGCGGGCGCTCCAGCAGGTCCGTCACGTCCTCGTCCGTCACGCTGTCGGACGGGCGGGTGACCTGGAAGCCGTCCAGGCGGGCCAGCTCCACGGTGGGCTGCACCTCGAACGCCACGTCGAAGTGCACGTCGCCCCCCTCGCCGTGGTAGTGCACGTTCTCCACCTGGCCCTGCGTGATGGGGGTGAGCCCGGACGAGCTCAGCGCCTCACGGTAGGCCTCCTGGATGACCCGGTCCAGGGTCTCCTGCTCGATGTGCGGCCCGAACTGCCGCTCCACGAGGGAAGAGGGCGTCTTGCCCTTGCGAAAGCCGGGCATCCGCACGCTGCCGGCCACCTTGGCGGCCACGGACTGGCGGATGCGGCGCACGCGCTCGCTGGGAACGGTGATGGAAAGCCGGCGGCTCCAGGAAGCGGGTTCCTGGACGTCGACGCGCAGCTCGGTCACGGGGGCGGTTGAATGCTCGGCCATCCGGCGCTTTCTATCTGCTGGAACGAACGTGTTGGTTGAGCGAGGTGCGAAAGGGGGGATTCGAACCCCCACGGCTTTTGGCCACTGGTTCCTAAGACCAGCGCGTCTACCATTCCGCCACTTTCGCGCGGGACGAACGGGCAAATATAGACCGCCCCCATGGGGGGGTCAACCGAAGCTGCGCGGCGTGCACGGCCGGGGCTGGCGCGGGGCCGCTTTTTCGGCCGGGCCGCCGGGGTTCGTGCACGCGTTTGAACCGCGGGGACAGGTTACAGGGGACAGCCCGCAGCTGCGACGCCCGCCCGACCTGTCCGCCGTTTTGCCGGCTCCGTCGCTCCCTCCGCACACTGATACACCGCGGGTTCCCCGTCGCGCAATCCGCCGCGCTGGGCGGGGGCAGCATCGCGCCGCGTGGCGGGCACGTGGGGGCGCGATACGGGCCGCTCCCTGGTCGAATCCCTCGTCGTAGTTTCGGCCGTCGAAACGCTCGCCTTTACGCGCGCGGCGGGCGTCCTTCGATGCGCATCCGCACGATTTGGGGAATGCCGTCTTCGTTCTGTACGATCGCGTACAGGTAGTTTCCCCGAATGCGCAGGCCCATGCTGCCCGCCACCTCCCTGGGCAGGGCAAGGCGACCCTGGTAGTGCCCCTCGGGATCAAAGACGTCAAGGCCACCCTGCTCCGCGTCTGCCGGCATGGACGGACGCACCCACAGCCAGCCCTGATCGTCCACGTGGAACGTTTCGAACAGGGGCTTGTGGTCTGGCACGCGCGACAGGTCCAGCTTGCCGCCCTGATCCGTGAACCACTTGTACAGGACGGGGATCGAGTCCATCTCCGCTCCCGTGACGGGCACGGGTGCGGACGCGCGCTCCACCACGCGCAGTGTGTCGCCGCCCGGCTCGTGCAGGACCAGCCGGTACCGGTCCGACACGCCGGACCACACACGTCCATCCGCGTCCAGAGCCCAGCTCAGCGAGGGGGTAAACGGCACACTCATGGACATGCGCGAGTTCCCCTGGGTCAGCTGGAAGGTCTCGCTCCTGAACGTGGGGAGGGGCATGGATTCCGTGCGTCCCGACACGGGGTCCACGCGCAGCAGCTCGGGTGCGCCGCCCTGGGGCAACGCGCCAATCCCCAGGTCCCACAGCCGCCCCTGCCGGTCGAAGCGGCCGGGCCAGGGTTGCACGTGCCCGCCGCGGCGCGGAACCGTCGTGCGCAGGGTGCCCGCCGTGTCCCACACGGTGTAGCGGGCGTTTCCGGCGTCCACCACCCACAGCGCTCCTTGCGGCCCCATGGTCAGCCCGATCGGCTGTTCCAGCTCGCCGGGCCCACCGCCTTTGCGGCCGAGTGTGCGCACGTGCGTGCCGTCTGCGCCAAACACGCGCACCTCTTTGGTTTGCGGGTCCATGACGTACAGGCGGCCGTACGCGTCCACTTCCAGTGCGGTCGGGTTCCCGAACACGTCCGGCCCCGTGCCATCCGTCTGGCCCAGGCGCAGGTCCTCCACGGCGCGCCATGCGTTCTTTTCCGTCCACAGGCCCTGCTCCGGGTTGTGGACGGCCACGGCGCCGTTTGGCAGCGTGTCCACGCGGATGGCGCTCGCCGCGCCGCCTTCGCCGCCGCAGGCCGCGAGGGCGATCAGCAGCGAGGGGACGGCGGCCCGGAAGGTCGGATGCGTGCTCATCGGCGGGGATCGGGAGGGAGTCGGCGGGCCGATTGGATGGGATCGGCCGGAAAGGCGGGACAGGTGGACAACAGGCTAGTGCGACGGCACGTCGGGAAGCAAGTGTTTTCGTTCGTTCTCCCGCGAGATCCGCCTTTTACGGACGCGATCAGGTATCCGGTATTCTGGACCTCACCGCAGAGCCGACGTCCGTCGCGCGCTGGAGCCGTTCGCTCCGCGCTCCGCCGCGCACTCCGGGAATGGAGCGCAGTTCAACCTCCCCCAGGGGTTGAATCCCACCGGCCGACAGAGCGAAATGCAGGCGCGAGAACCGGTTTTTTAGCGGCCGCACGCGCAACCTGCACGCCGAATCCCCGGCATCGCGCAGCCTGCAGGGCTTTGGTGACACCTGCGGTGACACCCTTTGACGCCCAGCCGCCGCCCCGGTCCCCCACGAACGAGCCCCGGCGGAACCGGGGGGGCCGGCGGGGTGGGGGATGATTCGTGAGCCGTCAGAGTGCACGGAGTTGCGGCGCCTGGGTTGAGTGAATGCCATGAAAACCGAAAGGTCCGGATTCCAAAGAATCGGGACGGCGGGCCCCGGGGGCGGCAAGCCCGCCACTTGCCCGCCGTGGTGGAACCGCTGGAAGGTACGGCAGGCTCGGGGGGGGGGACAGCCGCCCCCTCCCCGTTCGCCCCCGACCTTCCAGACCTTCGTCAGGGCTCCACCCAATCTGGGATATCTGTAGACGGCTCATCGGGGTCAGGAAGAACCAATAGAACGCATCGTGCGAATCTGCGAACCATCGGTTGATCGTTTCTCCTGAGGAGTTCCGCGACGGACCGCAAGCGCGCCTCCGCATCCTCGGGTATCCCCCCATTCACCCAATAGTCCGTAGCGTCGAACGGCAGGAACGTCGCCTCGCCGCAGACTTCACTGAGCGGTGACTCGAATGGACGCGCCGCTCTTGGGTTCTGGAACCCCAATCTGGGATCCACCTGAGACAGCGCCACTGAGAGTCCTAACACGCGTGCTTTGGGGTCTGCCGCACTCCGTTCGGCCAGGGCGATCCCAGCGTCGAACACGGCGGGGTCACGGATGACCAGAGTTAAGCGGTGCAGGAGCGCAAGCTTCTGGACGTCGGTCAACGACGCGGCCTCTCTGATCGCAGCCGCGACTTCCGGCACCAGTTCTGTAGCGCATTCTCGAAGGTGTGGGTGCTCAATTCCGCTGGCGAGGGTCGCAGTGAGAACGCCGTGACAGTGGCGTCCCTCACCTCTTTGCCCAGAGAGCGGGATGGCCCAACTGAGTAGTAGCAAAGCTATGCATGCAGTTCGCATCGTCGATTCCTCCGTCGACCGTTAGGGATTGAGCGGGTTGTTGTCGAAAGCGCACGGGAAGCTGGCTCGGATCAACGGATAATCGCTGCCGTCGAATGCGGTCTGCGCGGCGTGAGCGGGTCCCAAGGCGAAATGTTCGTAGATTCGATAGGCCCTGTCCTGCAGGCGTTCTTTCGGCACCTTGAACAGGGCCAGCGCCTCCAAGGCACGATCTGGTCGGTGCGCCATGAACGCCTGGTTCGCTACACCATAATGCGAGTTAGTGGCCTGGGTCACCCCCTCGTGACGTTCCACTTGCGAGCGAAGTTGTGGAACCTGTGCTTGCGTACAAGTGCCAGAGGGCGTCCCGTTCTGGTCATTGTACCACTGTTGGTACTGGGGCGATCCCCACGCGCCGGCAGCAGGGGGATACAGGGCGGGATGTGTCGCAATAGTGGCTCCCTTGCTGATGAAGGGAGGGCGGTCCACGAAAAACATCAATCCGGCATTCGGGCCACTCGCCACACTGTCTATGGGAGTTGAGAATGGGTTCAGGCCGTTCAGTGAGAAGTTGCCAAAGACCCCGTTTGTGGGAAACGGCTGCATGGCCCCGCGAATATGAGGGGACCACTCTGGAACTTGGGTGAGTTGGTAGGGAGCCCAGGTCCGCGCTGTGATTGTGTAGTTCCCCGTGCTGGTGAGCTGCGTTGTTGTACCTGCGTGCTGAACACGCACGACGAACCGAACTTGCGTCGCGAGCGCCGCCGTTCCCTCCCAAACGGAAGAGTCACCCGCCGCGACCACCTGATTAGGCGATTCGCTGAATGAGAACCCGCTACCGCGGGCACTGCGCGTGAGCACCGTCATCTCCGCAGCAGGGGCCACAGATGCCACGCAACGCACGTTCGCCCCGCGCAGCACGGGCGAGGGTGTGCAGCTTACCGAAAGGTGCGGCGGGCTTTCTTCCGTGCAGTCCGCTGCCAGGAGTGCCGCCACTCCGGCGGTGTTGCTATCGGCAGAACACGGCGTGGGTGCGGTCACGCTCCGAACGGTAACGGGCCGCCCTTCGACCCAGGCCGTTGCTTCCATCCTGCCCACCCCAGGCGGGGTGTAGCTGCACGTGAGCTGGAATCCGCACTCGTTGACCGGGATGTGCTCCGCACCGGGAACGCGTGGGTCGTCGCTCACGTCCTCCCCCTGGATGAACGTCCACGTCACCGCTCCGGCGGGCCAGAACTGGAAGTAATACGGGTCTCTCGGGTTGATCAGTTGCAATCCATGGAGCGGGACGACGGAATAGACCTTTGGACCGCCCGTGCCACCCCCACTCTCGACCACTTCAAGCGGGGGCGGAACGGCCTCGGCGCTGACCGAGTATCCACCCGAAAACGTGAACGCTGCAATGTAATCGTGCCCGGCCGCCCACCAGAAGTTTGCGGGAAGCATGACCCGCCCGGCCAGCATTCCCCCGGTGCTGGAGTAGAGAAGCCCAACGCCACCTCCACCCGACCCGCGCAGGGGCACGGGTGTCTCGCCCGTCCCGGTCCGCAGGATCACTTGTACGGGACCCACGGTCGATGGGAACGTGGACGAAAATGGGGAAAGCTGATTCGCCGTCTGGCAGGGCCACAGGTCGGTGGCCGCTTTGCCGCACTCATCGTTGAATTCGGACTGTACCGAACCGCTTGTGCGGACGATGATCCACGACCCGGCTGGAATTGGCGAGAACGGTTGGAACGGCGGGGCGGCCACATCGTTGGGGTGACTTGTCGGCGGTGGCCGCAAAAAGTTGCTCCCGAGCGCCGCGCCTGCCGTGTTCAGACGCGGGTTGTCCCGCGGCGCGGCGGACGGAGCCGGTGCCGTCACGTCGCGCCCATCGCACCCCGCCGCGAGGATCGCCGCAAACACGCCGGCCCCGAGTGATGGACGAATTCTGAGCCTGTTACCACGTAAGATGTTCATGTAGCCGCGTCCAGAATCTGAGGTTTTGCCTGCTCATCACGGATTGACCTTCTAACGCTGGAGCTGCCCTCCTTTCAAAGGGACAACGTGAATGCGCAAAACATGCGTAGTCTACCCGAAGCACTGCCGAGACGGGCGGTCGAGCACGCGTCGAAAGGTCCCCCCGATGTGTGCGGTTCTCGGCACAATCCCCGAGGATGGCATTGCATTCTGGGGTACTCTCCTAGTTGCAAGGGAGACGCGAAAATCTAAAACGTGCGTCACCGGCGGTTGTGAAATATGCCGGTCTGTCCTACCCCTCGTGTGAGTTTCCGGTTGTGCCAAGTTCAACCAACCACGCCGGCGCTTCTATCGCGCCTTCGGCATAGCCACCCGCCAGCACACGCGCGAGATGTGGGCGGACCTGCTCACAGATATAGTCCGGCAAGTCCCTTAGCAGGTGGTCAAGCTCCGCGGGTTGCAGCGGGCCAGGACCTTCTTGTTGAACGTACCAGTCGTGGAGAATGCGACGGACCTTCGGATGCGGCATCGCTCCGCTGATGAAGTTGTGTAGGGTGCTGTGGCCCAACCCGATCACCGACGCGAGTTTGCGCAGGCTGGACTTCTCCGCAGCCGCACGCACAGCTCTCCTGGTCTGCTTGACGTCCTCGTGACTGATCATCGGAGGAGGCGCGCTTCGCTGTTCTCGTGGCGGTGTGTTTTGCATTTTTAAGGGCGCGTGATCTGTTTGCTTGTTAGCTCAGGTGAGGTATCGCGGGTCATCGGCAGCCCGGATCATCCTTATCCACTGTGGCGGCATCCGGCGCGCACTGATGTAGAGCCGCTCCAACTCTTCCAGCAGGAAGAGACGACAGTGGCGCACCTGCTCCTCGGGTATGTCGTGCAGCAGTATGTCCAGCGCGTGCCTAGCCGCTGAACTACTATCGCTATTCTGACAGTGAGGGGCTTCGTTGTTCATTGCCCGGCCTCTGCACCGTCACCTTCCAGAGGTTTCCAGGCGCGGGCCAGGGAGTCGAGCGTCTTGATGATGCGTGGGTATTCGACTTCTGGGGCGAATCGCAGTGCCGCGCTGCGCGCGCGATCAAAGGACGTATGGTCGCACCGATCAACCGCGGCGTGCGCCAGATCCACGGCAGCGGCAAACGCGGCATTTTCCGTGATGGACTGGTCGTACAGCATCTGCGACGCACGTTCATCCGCTGTCTTGCTGAGCTTGGGTCGACGAGCAGCAGCAGCGGCCCGGGCCGTTATTGCAGCAATCGCCAGCGTGTCGCCAGGCGTGAGCTCGCCCACGGTGCGGAGACGGTTTAACGCACCAAGGGCCTGTACTGCATCACCCCGCATTATCCAGTGTCGTGCGAGATCGAGCAGCAGAGGCACGGAGCCGGGCTGCTCGGCTCGTTGGGCGCGATATGCGTCGTGGGCGTGGGTGTCCGCCTCGACGAGGAACCGATCGCGGGCGGCCGGGTCATCGGTGGCCCGCGCCCGCGCAAGTGCAAGTTGGAAGAACCCATGTGCGGCGTTCCGGCGCACAAGCGGGATGCCGATCCGACCGGCTGTGCGGAATGCGATGCGCAGGCTCTCCTCCGCCTCCGCGTGCTGTCCTTGGTCGAACTGGAGTTTTCCGAGCAGCGCATACGCGCTTCCGTAGGTACTCCAGTCCCCTGCGCGCCGGGCGACCGCGATCGTCCGGCGCAGCCACGTCTCAGCACGTGCCCCCTCGCGCAGCACCTGGGCACTGATCGCGGTCTGTAAGGCAGCTTCAGGAAGCATCGGGGCCGCAAGCGCCCCCGCTTGGGCGAACGCCAGCGCAGTTCTCGGTTGACTGCGGCCGCGCGCCCATGCGGCGATCGCGAGACATGCCCTTCCCATCATGTCCTCGTCGGCGTCGCCGGGCAGAGCGAGGATTGCCGACAGAAACTCCAGCGCGCACCGCAGATCTGTCGGCGCTTCATCGCTCAGCACGGCCAAGCGTTGCGGGCTGCACAACCCGAGCAGCCGGGGGCGTGTCTTCGGGGGAGAGGTGGCCCACAACGTCACGTCGTCAAGCGTGAGCCACAGAAGCAGGCCGACGCTGTCGGGCATTTCCTCAAGAATTGCGATCCCGTTCAGCTTCTCGCCGGGGCTCCGAAGGAGGGCGGACGGGATACACCAGCGGCGACGAGTGTCTTCGGTTCGCGTACGCGGCCGGGTCATTTTGCTAGTCTGCATCAGTTCCGGGCCTGCCCTCCAGCGGTCGCATCGCCTGGGATTTCGGGTGAAATTCTTGTCAGCCATAACTCATCGCGCAGCATGTCCTCGTAGGCGTCCATCGCTCCCGGTTGCGGCGTAACGCCCCGGTAGACGAATGCCCGGACTGCATCCAGCTTCTGCTCTGCACGCTCGGCGACAGCAGCAGCGCCTAGAACGCTGACCCAGCGAGCGACCTCCGGACGCATCTCGTCCGCGCGGGCTCTGCGAGCAAGCACTGATTGCGGCGGTAACCGCATGACACTCTCCTTGCGCTCGTTCCTGGTCCCCATTTGCTCCCGCAACCATTCCCCGTCGATTGCTTGGCCCACCGGGCCTACAGCATGGAGAGGCTTGAGTGGCAACAGATTACCCAAAGGCGCAAAGAGAGAGTTAGGGCGCACCTCGTCCGGTGATGCTGTGTTAGGTGTTGACGGGTAAATGCGTAGTGCTTTCTGGCGGCTCGCGTATGGTTATGATTAACTTGATGCGCTGTGTCAGCGTTTACGCCGCCCTTCTAAGGAGCACAGGATGAAAAATCTCCGAGCCCGCATCTTCGCTGTCTTTGCTACTGTACTGCTTGTTACAGCTGCATGCGGCGAGCAGACCCCAACCGTAACTGCCCCCGACGATGCCTCTTACGACGGGGGGTATACGTTCGGAGGAGGAAACAGGTCCGACACCACAACAGCAACGACCGCGTCCTCCGGCGGGGGCGCGGTCGCGAATTCGGGTGGCGGTTACACGTTCGGAGGAGGCAACTAGAGACGCTGTCGCTCCAAATCGGCTGCGTTTGCTGGGTTCCTGTTGGCTCCGGCTCCCCGACGGTCCGGAGCCAACCACCGCCGGAGCCGAACGTAGAACATTTTCTCGATCAGCTCGACCGTGTACGGACACGGTTTAGGGTTCTCTCGCTCAGGTGGCGTTCGCGCTTCGATGTCGGCAAGGAGCAGCCTTGCGTCACGCTCCACTGCCGCATCTCGAACCCGGCAAGCGAGTTGTTCGGCTCGTGCCGCGTGATCGGCAGCTAGGTTCCACTCGCCGAGCGACCGCGCGGCATGTGCTAAGTGGACAAAGCTCGCGGGGGCGTACTGCAGATACGTTGTGGCAGCTTCCAAAACCTGCTGCGCTGCTGAGTGGGATTGCTCTCTCCGTCCGCATGCAGCGGCGGCACGTGCCAGACCACTCTGCACCAGCATGCACTCTTCCGGCTTACGAATCGCGGGGGCAACCTTTTCCAGCAGAGCGAGAGCCGAGTAGAAGTAACAGTTATGAATTAGCAGAAAGGCGAAGTCGTGCGCCAAGTACGGGACGCGGCGATCAAATATGGGATACAAATTCAGCGTCTCGCGAACCTCATCTAGTCCAGACTCAAAACTGCCCCGTTCGGCCTCCAAGGCGAAGATATAATGTCGGGCTACGGCAGCTTGTCGCCGCTTGCCCGTCCTATACGCGCGGCGGCTCGCACGATCATAGAAATCTCGAGCGTCATCCAGCCTGCCGAGGTCCTTGTAGACAGCTCCCCTCCCGAGAAGAGCGCGGATTGCTTCCGAGCGATTCTTCGCGCGCACCGCTAACCTCAAGCCGCGCCTGTACCAGAGCGTCGAGCGCTCATGTAGGGCGCAGCGTCGACAAGCCCACCCTGCGTCATTCGCGTAAGTGGGGCTCTCTGGAACCAGATAAGCGGCCATTTCCGCGAAGTGCGCTGCGGTGCCTAGGAGAGACTCTCCCTCGCTCCACCCCCACACGCTGTAGCAGGCCTCGCCCACTTCGCCCGGCGTCATCTCTCCGGGCTGCATCCGTAGACGCAGGAATGTCCTAGTGGCCGGTAGCAATGCGGGAACAATTCGCGACGCACGCAACAGCCGAGCGCGTGATCGATGGTTCCGGTTACCGAACAGCCGCTCGCGTCGGTGGGCATCAATCCACTGGTGTATATCGCGCAGGGCTGTCCAGAGCGCCGCACAAACCTCGTCCCGGTCGTCACCGAAAGGGTCGTCTAGAATCTCTCTTCCATCGAATGACACGCCGTCTCCCCGCCGGCGCCTGGGTGCCACTGGGATTGGGCCAGTACTCGGTTCCGAGATCGGTGTTACCACTAGAGTTCCCGTGCAGAAATCAAGTAGAGCCTCCCTCCCACTCAATCGGACAAAATACGCGTATCGTCTGAACCGCGCCATATCGGCGAAAGGGAGCCGGTAAAGGGCTTGAGGGGCGGCTGGGGAACGCACTGTGTGGCGGGGACAGAACGCAATTCCGAGGTGCGAAGTACGTCCGTCGAGAGCCGAACAGCGAACGCAGGATACGTATGGTGCTAGCACCATACCGTCCCGGCCGCTGGCGCGGCGGGCCGTCCTGCCGCATTCGCGCTGCGCGCTTCAAGCGGGAGGACGCGCCCCCCGGCTGGGGGCGTCAGGAGCCGTCGATGGACGCACAGGGGAGCAGGAAGAAACGCCGCCTCGCCGGGCTGTACCCGGTGCCGATCTTCGTCCGCGCGACGGAGGACGAGGCGCGGCAGATCGACCGCAACGCGAAAAGGGCGGGGCGAAACCGTAGCCGGTTTCTGGCGGAATTGGGCGCGGCCGAGGGCTCGGCCGACAAGCTCCCCGCGCCGCCGTCG
>NZ_DASURI010001014.1:0-8668 GCF_036280135.1 Longimicrobium sp. | reverse complement strand
CGTGGAGCGGGCGGGCGATTCCGTGCGCGCCACGGGCCGCCCCCGCCGCGGCCTGCCGGCGCCGCCCGCGCGCTTCACGACGCTCGTGGTCGAGGCGCCCGACTCGGCGCTCGCGGCGTACACGCGGCGCGCGTTCGATCCGCTGGTGCCGGGGCCGTATGAACCGCGGCGGGTGCTGTCCACGCTGGACCGGCTGTACACCACCGGGCTGTTCGAGGGCATCTGGCCGCGCGTGGAGGAAGACGGCGCGGGCGGCGCGCGGCTCGTCGTCCGGGCGGAGGCGCCGCCGCGGCGCTCCATCGCCGGCGCGCTGGGCTACGACTCCGACCGCTTTGGCCGCGTGTGGCTCTCGTTTCAGCAGGTCACGGCCATGATGGGCGCGCCCACGGTGGCCAGCGTCACGGGGCTGGCCACGGGGCGCGAGCAGATGGCGGCCGCGGAGGTGCGCGCCTATCCCGTGCGCCTGTCACCGCTGGTGGCCACCCTGGGCGCGTTCATCCGCGAGACGGACGTGCCGTTCATCCGCCCCGGCGACGACGTGGAGGTGAGCCGCGCGGGCGCCTGGGGCTCGCTGGAGCTGCACCAGCTGCTGAACGAGCGCGTGGCCGTGGGCATGGTGCGCGCGGAGCGCATCGGGGTGGACGGGGGCGGGGAAGGGTGGTCCGTGGGCCCGCTGCTGCGCGTGTCCGTGCCGCAGTCCGAGCGCCCCGTGGTGGGCACGACGGGCTTCGCCGAGGCCGAGGCGCGCTGGGGCGACGTCCAGTACCAGCAGGCGCGGGCGCGCGCCTCGCTGGACGTGCGGCGGGGCGCACTGCGGGCCGCCGTCGTGGCGGACGGCGCCGCGGTCTGGGGCGACGCGCCGCCGGACTTGATCCCGTCGCTGGGCGAGGAGTGGCTGGTGCCCGGCTACCGCTGGGGCGAGGCCCGCGGCCGCGCGCGGCTCGTGGGCGGCGTGGACGCGGCCTGGCAGACGCCGCTGGGCGCCTACCTGCGCACGCGCCTCCGCGCCGGCGCCGTGGCGGACGACGTGGACGCCGTCCTCTCCGACCAGCCGTGGACGGTGGGCGCGGAGGTGGGCCTGTTCCACAGCTCCCCGTTCGGCGCGCTATCGCTGGGCGTGGGCTTCAACAACCGCGGGGAGCCGCGCGTGGTGCTGGACCTGGGCCCCGAGTTCTGATCCGCCCTTCCGCGCGACGCTGATGCTGCCGATCCGCCGAACCGCCGCCGTCCTGCTGGTGCTCTCGTCCGCCGCGTGCGCGTCCTCCGCTCCCTCCGCCTGTCCGGAGGATGCGGGGCGCGTGATGCGGCCGGAGGGGCAGGGCTGGTATCACGGCCCCCTCGTCTCCGTCGATTCCAGTCAGGCGGCCGGGCACGGCTGGATCCGCAACGTGATGGTGCAGGTGGAGCCGGAGGGGCGCACGAGGGGCCGCATGTCGTTCAGCGTGGGCGAGGGGACGACGCTGCTCTGCCGCTCCGGCGCGCGCCTGTCCCGCGCCGCGCCCCTCGCGCCGGGGATGACCGTGAGCGCGAAGACGCGGATGATTCAGGAATCCGACACCGCCTACGCCTCCGCCGACACCCTCATCGTCGGCCCGCTGCGCTAGCGGCTGCTGCCTGCCTCAGAGGCTGGTGAGGACGCGACTACCGCGACAAGCCACGCAGCGGAGGCATCCAGATCCGCAGGGTGCGGCTTTCTCTTCCCCCACCCACCCCGCGGATTCGCAGCGGGTCCGAGGCACGAAGACGCTGGAGTGCCTCGGCGGCCCACCAGTAGACCGGGTGCGGTTCACTGATCCGCACACGTTGCGCCGCATTGTTGCCGCGCCGTTGTCCCTGCGGGTCCTGGGCCTCCAGGATCAGCAGCTGGAACACGGCGTCGGAGAGCTGCTGCGCATCCACGGTGGCGGAATCCAGCAGGATGACGTTGCGGTCCTCGTTCCCGGTCCTCCGCAGGAGCGTGGGCCCGGCGCCATGGTCCGTGAGAACCAGCGTGATGGCGACCCTGCTCTCCGGCGTCTGCGGCGGTGTGAGGGGACTCACCTGTGCCGGGAGGGAGGTGGGCGCGCTCCCCATCACCAAGGCGAATCCAACGGTAAAGAGCAGGGAGCGGAAGTTCATGGCCGGTGTGCGGGTTGGCGGCAGGATTCTCATGTCGAGCTCTCGCACCACGTGTTGGTCTCCGTGTACCGGTACTCGTACGTGTCGGTATCCGGATAGTACCAGTAGTACTCGGTCGTGACGGTGTAGCAGGTGACTGTCGTCGTCCCGCCGCTTCCCCCGCCTCCCGTGCAGTTGTAGCTGATCGGAGAAGTCTTGTCCGACGGGCAGGGCGACGGCGGGCTGCACGAGCCGTTGCCATGGCTCAGGGCGAGCTGCCTCGCGAACGTGATGGATTCCGCCGAATGCTCCGTCCGCGCGTCCACCGTCATCGGCTCGGTGCACCTTGGCATGGCCACGCTCGTATACAACGCGCTCTGGTGCAGAAAGCCCGAATCATCCGTCAAGGGAGGATGCGCGTACGTGCGCCCCCCGGCCGTCTCGGTAATTCGAATGACGTGCTGGATCTTCGTGGCGCGCGAGGTCTGCGTATACGCCAGCACCGAGCTGGGGCCTACGACGGACATACGGACATCCGTTCCGAAGTCGATGATTCCGGCGTCCTCGTCCGTCGAGCTCGCAACGGAGCCC
Source organism: Longimicrobium sp. (assembly GCF_036280135.1). Lineage (GTDB taxonomy): Bacteria > Gemmatimonadota > Gemmatimonadetes > Longimicrobiales > Longimicrobiaceae > Longimicrobium. The sequence goes on along the minus strand of NZ_DASURI010001014.1, from coordinate 5,980 downwards.
GCGTGCTCGATCCGGTCGCTGAGCCATGCCGCTCGCGCCAGGAGCGCGGGTTCCGCTGCGGGTCCAGAACCGATCCGCTGATTCACTGCCCGCAGTTCCTCCGACAATCCGGAAATCCAGGCGAGCCGGGCGGGTTCTCCCACCATTGACGTGAATTCCAGCGGAGCGGGCGCTGCCGCGGGATTGACCTCCAGGGGCATGCGGGCGCTTTCGCAAGCCGTGGTCAGGGACAGTGCGAGGATCCTCACCAGACACCTGCCGTACCGGGTCATGCGTCGGGTCACAGCCATGCGGGCCTCCAATTGAGATCGCGTGGGTGGCGGGAGCGGATGAACGGAGCTGCGCGCGGCTCGGGCCGATAGTGACGGCCCCGGGCGGTGTTCGACCCTTCTTCCCCTCCTCAGTTGGTGCGCTGGAGATGTGATTCAACCGCCAGGAAGGTCGTCTCGTATGGCGTCGCGCCGGGGTGGACCACGGACCACACCAGCCGCGGCGCGCCGTCGGAGCCCGCGGCCAGGTCCGCCTCGGTGGAGTTGAGCGATCCGAACGGCTGCTCCAGCGCGCTCCACGCCCCGTCCCACCGGGCGTACCAGAGCCCGCCCCGCTCTTCTGCACCTTGCTCGTCGTAAACGACCGCTTCGTACGTCACGTGCACGGCGCCGCAGGAGTCCGCTACCGTCCGCAGCGATCCCAGCTCGTCCGGGATGTCGAGGTCCTCGGCGGCAGACCAGGTGTCTCCCCCGTCGCCCGAGACTAGATGCCGTACGACCTGCGGAACGACCCCGCGCGTGACGTTCTGCGCCCACACCAGGTGCACGCCGCGCTGCGTGGCGAGCACGTGCACCTGGGTCGCCTGCGCGCTGCCGGAGCGGCTGATCAGTCGGGGCGGGAGCCACGTGCGGCCGTGGTCCGGCGAGCGCACGAGGAAGACGCTGTTCGCGTCGCTCTCCACGGTGCGGTCGGGCGCCACGTACGCCACGTACACCTGCCCGTCGTCATCCACGGCGATGCTGGAATAGGCGGGCAGCTCCACCCCGGGGATGCGCCGGGCCCGCCATTCTCCCTCGGAGTACGCCAGGTGCACGAGCGTCCGCGCCGTGTCGTCGACAATCACCGCGTGCAGCCCTGCCACCGGGTCCGGCGCGACATCTCCCATCCCGTCGGACCACCCGATCCGCGCGGCGGCGTACACCGGGCTGGCGGGGCTCCAGCCCTTGTCCGGCGTGTACGTGGCGTGCCAGAGCGACGCGGTGTACGTGGCGCTAGAGATCCAGTCCGCGCGCACGGCGGGTTGCCAGCCGGCGGCCGGCTCACCCCAGAACGCGTGGAGGATTTCGTCGTCCCCCAGCAGCACCCGTGGCGAGATGAACAGGAAATTGCCCGCGGGCTGGCCGATGGCTTGGCCGTCGCGCGTCATGGCGATCAGCGGCGCGGACGGCGAAGGAACGCTGTCGAAGAGGGGAATGTCGTTGCCGACGACGTAGCCGTGCGCCCCCCGCAGCGCGACGGAGGGCGATCGGATCACCGATCCCGCGGGCACGCCGGCGATCGGCCGCGGTGTCGTCCATCCGGAGTAGGCGCACTCGCCTCCGTCGGCCCGGTGTTCGATGCTCGGCCTGACGGGACGACTCGATGCGTACGCCTCCGCAGAGGAAGGACCACCGGCCCACGCGCATCCCAGGAGCATCCCCCCGCCGAGGACAAGGCAGCCCGTCAGGCGCAGCAGCCAGGATATCGCGCTCGGTATATACACGAGAAAGGGCGGAGAAGGAGCTTTGTGGGTGCCGCATGATTCGGCGCCGGTCAGGTGACGGAGCATAGCCCAGGCACCGCGGAGAGTCAACGTTTTTCTCGCGCTTCGTGAATGCGAAAGGCGCGTTCCTGAGCGAAAGGGAAGGGCGCGCACCGGCCCCTCGCATCGCCGAAATCACGATGCTTGACATCGTATAAGCACAGACTTATATATCACCCATGAAGAGCGCAGCCGATGCCGAAGACAGGATCTTCCAGGCGCTGGCAGACCCCAGCCGCCGGGCGATCTTCGAATCCCTCACGCGGGGCGAAGCGGCGGTCAAGGACCTCACGGCGCGCTTCGACATCTCGCAGCCGGCGGTCTCGCAGCACCTTGCCGCACTCCGGGACGCCGGCCTGGTGACGGGCCGGCGCGAGGGGCGCCTGGTCTACTACCGGGTGGAGCCGCAGGGCATGAAGCCGCTGATCGACTGGATCACGCACTACCAGGCATTCTGGACGGACCGCGTCCAGCGCCTGGAACAGCTCCTGGAGAGGATGGACGGATGAAGTTCGCCGATACGACCGCCCCCGCGCAGACCGAGTCCCTCGCGTTCGAGTTCGATCTGCGCCATCCGCCCGAGAAGGTGTGGCGCGCGCTCACCGATCCCGCGCTGCTGGCCCAGTGGCTGCTGCCCGCCATCGGGTTCGAGCTGGCGCCGGGCGCCGCGTTCACGTTCAAGACGCAGCCATACCCCGGCTGGGACGGCACCGTGGACTGCCGGATGCTGGAGATCGAGCCGCTTCGCAAGCTGAGCTACGCGTGGACCGTCCCGTCGCTGGACACCGTCGTCACGTTCACGCTCACGCCGACGGACGCGGGCACGCGGCTTACGCTGGTGCAGTCGGGCTTCACCCCGGAGCAGAAGCAGAACTGGGGCGGCGCGCGCTACGGCTGGAAGATGATGGGCGGCAAGCTGGTGGACCTGCTGGAGCAGATTCCCTGAACCCTGGCGTGGAGGAGGTCTCGATGAGCGGAAACAAGCTGGTTCGGCAGACGCACCGCTGGCTGTCCATCGCCTTTACGGTGACGGTCATCGCCAACTTCGTCGCCATGGCGCGGGCGGACGGGGGCACGCCGCCGGCCTGGATCACGTATTCGCCGCTGCTTCCGCTGTTCCTGCTCCTGTTCAGCGGCCTGTACCTGTTCGCGCTGCCGTACGTCTCCCGGGCGCGCGGCCGCAACGCGCAGACGGAGACCGTACAGGGAATTTGATTTCCTGAGGGAGCGCCGCGCGGAGCTCGCCCGTTCACCGGACCGTGGCGCGACCGAAGGATCTGCTCCGCAGGGCAGGGGCTCCGCTCCCGCGCCGGGTCCTTGCGAGGCGGGCGAGATCCTTCGGTCGGCGCCAGGGATCGGCGATGGGGCAGGGGACCAGCGGCGCCTCCCTCAGGAAATCAATTCTCCTGGGGAGCACCAGCGGTAGATCGGCACTGAATTCAGTCACCCGCGCACGCACACCGACGAGGCGATGATGAAGAGCTCCGCATCCACGCAGGAAACCGGGTCCGCGTCCGAGCGGATCAGCAAGCGCATCGCCGCGTTCGGCGACTGGCGGGGCGAGACGCTGGGCCGCATCCGCGCCCTCATCCACGAGGCCGATCCCGACGTGGTGGAGGAGTGGAAGTGGGACAACCCCGTCTGGTCGCGCGACGGCATCCTCTGCACGGGCGAGGTCTACAAGACGCACGTGAAGATGACGTTCCCCAAGGGCGCCTCGCTGGAGGACCCGTCCGGCCTCTTCAACTCCAGCCTGGAGGGCAACGCGCGGCGCGCCATCGACCTCCGCGCGGGCGACGAGATCGACGCGCCGGCGCTGACCGCGCTCCTTCGCGAAGCCGTGGCGCTGAACGCGTCCGGCGGCAAGGCCGCTTCCTCCCGGCGCTGAGCGCGCTACATTCTCCAAATCCGCCCCCGCCGCGGGTGCCCGTCCGGGTGCCCGCGGGATCGCGTTATCCCCGGAAGAACGCTCGATGACCGTGGCCTCCTCCCGCCCGCACCCGGCCGACACCCACGACTGGATCCGCGTCCAGGGCGCCCGCGAGAACAACCTCAAGGACGTCAGCGTCGACATCCCCAAGCGGCGGCTGACCGTGTTCACGGGCGTCTCGGGATCGGGCAAGAGCTCGCTCGTGTTCGGCACCATCGCGGCCGAGTCGCAGCGGCTGATCAACGAGACCTACAGCGCGTTCCTGCAGGGCTTCATGCCGTCGCTGGCCCGGCCCGAGGTGGACGTGCTGGAGGGACTGACGACGGCCATCCTCGTGGACCAGGAGCGGATGGGCGCCAACGCCCGCTCCACCGTGGGCACGGCCACGGACGCCAACGCCATGCTGCGCGTGCTCTTCAGCCGCCTGGGCCAGCCGCACATCGGCTCGTCCAACGCGTTCTCGTTCAACGTGCCCTCCGTCCGCGCCACGGGGACCATCACCATCGAAAAGGCATCGGGACGGACGGAGGTGCGCGCGGGCAAGGACGGCGCCCCCGTGCGGCACTACGGCGGCGAGGTGACGATCGAAAAGACGGGGATCACCGAGGAGCGCACCTTCAGCGTCACGGGCGGAATGTGCCCGCGCTGCGAGGGGATGGGCCAGGTGAACGACGTGGACCTGACCAAGCTGTTCGACGAGACGAAGTCGCTGGCCCAAGGCGCCATCACCGTCCCCGGCTACACGGCGGACGGCTGGTCCGTGCGGATGTTCGCCGAGTCCGGCTTTCTCGATCCCAACAAGCCCATCCGCGACTACACCGCGACGGAGCTGCACGACTTCCTTCACCGCGAGCCCGTCAAGGTGAAGATCAACGGCATCAACCTCACCTACGAGGGGCTGATTCCGCGCATCCAGAAGTCCATGCTGTCCAAGGACGTAGAGGCCATGCAGCCGCACATCCGCGCCTTCGTGGAGCGCGCGGTGACGTTCACGGCCTGCCCGGACTGCGGCGGCACCCGGCTGAACGAGGCCGCGCGGTCGTCGAAGATCCGCGGGATCAACATCGCCGACGCCTGCGCCATGCAGATCGACGAGTTGGCGGCGTGGGTGCGCGGGCTGGACGAGCCGTCCGTGGCGCCGCTGCTGGCCGGGCTGCGGCACACGCTGGACTCGTTCGTGGAGATCGGGCTGGGCTACCTTTCGCTCGACCGGCCGGCCGGCACGCTCTCCGGCGGCGAGGCGCAGCGCACCAAGATGATCCGCCACCTGGGCTCGTCGCTCACGGACGTGACCTACGTCTTCGACGAGCCCACCATCGGCCTGCATCCGCACGACATCCAGCGGATGAACGACCTGCTGCTGCGGCTGCGCGACAAGGGCAACACGGTGCTCGTCGTGGAGCACAAGCCGGAGACCATCGCCATCGCCGACCACGTCATCGACCTGGGCCCCGGCGCCGGCACCGCGGGCGGCGAGATCGTCTTCGAGGGCACGGTGGACGGCCTCAAGGCCAGCGGCACGCTCACGGGCCGCCACCTGGGCGACCGCGCCGCGCTCAAGCCGTCCGTCCGCACGCCCACCGGGGTGATGCAGGTGCGCGGCGCCCGCGCGCACAACCTCAAGGACGTGGACGTCGACATCCCCCTGGGCGTGCTGGTGGTGGTGACCGGGGTGGCGGGATCCGGCAAGAGCTCGCTCATCCACGGCTCGGTCTCGCCGCGCGAGGGCGTGGTGACGGTGGACCAGGGCGCCATCAAGGGCTCGCGGCGCAGCAACCCGGCCACGTACACGGGGCTGCTGGAGCCCATCCGCAAGGCGTTCGCGAAGGCCAACGGCGTAAAGCCGGCCCTGTTCAGCGCCAACTCCGAGGGCGCGTGCCCCACCTGCAACGGCGCGGGGGTGATCTACACCGACCTGGGGATGATGGCCGGCGTCAGCACCGTCTGCGAGGAGTGCGGGGGCCGGCGGTTCCAGGCGTCGGTGCTGGAGTACCGCTTCGGCGGGCTGAACATCGCCGAGGTGCTGGACCTGCCGGTGGCCGACGCGGTCGGCTTCTTCGGGGTGGGGGAGGGAAAGGTGCCCGCCGCGCACGCCATCCTGCGGCGCATGGCGGACGTGGGCCTGGGCTACCTGCGCCTGGGCCAGCCGGTGCCGACGCTCTCGGGCGGCGAGGCACAGCGCCTCAAGCTCGCCGGGCATCTGGTCGACAGCGGCGACGCCGACGAGGCGAAGCTCCTGCTGTTCGACGAGCCCACCA
>NZ_DASURI010001013.1:0-3953 GCF_036280135.1 Longimicrobium sp. | reverse complement strand
CCTTGAATGCCGCGCGTGATGTCTGCCGCCAAAATATGTATCAGACTGCGGCGCCCACAAGCAAACATTTGGTGTGCTCCGAGCGCCCGCCGTCCGGTCCGTGCCGTCTCCCGCCCCTATCTCCCGTTCTCCCAAACACCTGTAGGCCCCTGACGATGCGACGCTACTGGCTGCTCCTGGGTGGATTTATCGTGCTTTTTGGCGCCCTGTTCGGCGTGGCGGCGGCGCTGGGGATGCCCGTGGAGGACGCGCGGCCGTGGATGGGGGCCGGCGGCGCGGGCGCGGCCCTGGTGGGGGTGGGGCTGCTGGTGGTGGACGTGGCCCTGCCCGTGCCCAGCAGCGGCGTGATGATGCTGCACGGCCTGCTCTTTGGCCTGTGGACGGGCGCGGCGCTGTCGCTCATCGGGTCGCTGGGGGCGGCGGCGGTGGGGTTCGCCATCGGCCGGGCGGGGAACGACTGGATCCGCCGGCTGGTGACGCCCGAGGAGCACGACCGCGTGGGCCGGCTGCTGGCGCGGTACGGCACGCTGGCCGTCGTCGCTTCGCGCCCCGTGCCCATGCTGGCCGAGACGGTGATGATCCTGGCCGGCGCGTCGCCCATGCCGTGGGGGCGCGCCATGCTCTCGGCCCTGGCGGGGACCATCCCCGCGGCGCTGGCCTATGCGGCCGTGGGCGCCACGGCCGCGTCGCTCAAGGCGGGCACGGCCGTGTTCGTGGGCGTGATGCTCATCGGCGGTCTGTTCTGGTGGTGGGGCCGCCGCGCGGGGGAGGGGATGGAGGCCGCCGCTTCCGGCGCGGTGGATGCGGGCGCGCCGGCGACGGCGTCCGCGGCGGAGTAACCGACGGAAGCGGGGAGCAGAAGGGGGGCAGGGACGAAAGCGAGGGACAGGAACGGAGGACGGGTGGCGTAGCGGACGGAGAAGAAAGCGGAACGGCGGATTGCGGATCGGCGGCGCGCGGCAGGCAGATGTGGAGCGAGCGAAGCGGATTCGGGCGGGGGATGCGGATCGGGAAGATGGCAGGATGCCCGTCGCTGCGCGACGGGGGCCCTCTCCCCCGACCGCCTTTTCGCTCGTTCCTCGCGACGGCGGTCGACCCCTCCCCCAACTTCGGGGGAGGGGTTGTTGCTTGGCAGAGCTTTTCGCGCGGAATCGGACACCGTGCGCACCAGGGCTTCGCGTTCCGTCAGCCGTCTTCCGGGATGAAATAACCAACCTCCCCCAGGGGTTTTTGGGGGAGGTGGGCGAGTTTTACGAGCCCGGAGGGGGCGCCGCGCGGAGCCCACCTCCGTGCCCGATCCGCATCCGCCTTCAGTTCCGCAGCACCTCCACCTGCCGCAGCACGTCCTCGGGCGAGTGCGTGTCGAAGCGGATGCGGCCGCTGGCATCCAGCACCAGGTACGTGGGCGTGCCCTGGTTCTGCAGGGCGCGGCGGGCGGCGCGGTCCGTGTCGAAGTAGATGGGGAACGTGAACCCGTTCTCCCGCACGAACTCGCGGAAGTCCGCGTTGCGCGCATCCTCCGCCACCGTCACCACGCGCACCCCGCGGCCCCGCAGCTCCGTCGCCAGGCGCTGCAGCTCGGTCAGCTGCATCCGCGAGGGCGGGCACCAGCGCGACCAGAACGCCACGAACGTGGGCCCGTCGCCCGCCGGCTCGATGCGCGCCGGCGCGCCCGCGGTGTCCGTGAGCACCAGGTCGCCGCGGACGGCGCGGTTCTCCATCCCCTGCATCACCCAGTCGCGCATCTCCCCGCGGGCGGACCGCACCTGCGCGGCCCACGCGTCCGCGCGCCAGTGGCGGCCCAGGCGCGTGCGCGCGCTGTCGGCAAAGGCGCCGGGGGTGACGGGGTCCGCCGCCACGCGCGCCAGCACGCTCACGGCGCCGGCCGTGTCGCCCTGCGCCAGCCGCGCGTCGGCGATGCTGCGGAAGAGCGCGGGGTCCCACGTGGCGCCCATGGCCATCTGCAGCGTGTCCATGCCGGCGCGCGTCTGCCCGGCCTCCATGAGCGCGCGGCCCAGCACGCCCAGGAAGTAGCCGCGTCCCGCGTCCGTCATCCGCCGCATCTCCGCCGCCGTGAACGTGAGGGGGCGGTTCGCGGCCTGGTTCTCGTCCATCCAGCGCAGGGCGCGCCGCACGCGGTCCATGGCCTGGGGGCGGATGGAGGGATGCGCCATGGCGTAGCGCGCCACGGCGGAGATGAAGCGCGGATCCAGCGCGGCCATCCGGTCGCCCCAGAGCAGGATGTTCTGCGCATCCCGCGCCTGCGCGGCCATCTGCAGCGCCGTGAACGCCAGCTGCCCCGAGGTGCCGCGCGATTCCGTCCACAGCCGCTCCATCTCGGCGTGGATGGCGGCATGGTCGCCGCGGGTCTGCATCAGCTCGAAGACGCGCTGCTGGTACGCGGCCACGCTCGTGGGAAAGTCGCGGTACAGCCGCTCCTTCCACTCGCGCGCCGTGGCCGTGTCGCCCGCGTTGTCGGCGTAGAAGATGAACGTGCTGACGTCGTCCTCCGTGAGGTTGGGGCGCGTGCGCCACGCGTCGGACAGGGCGCGGACGCGTGCGCGGTTCACCTGCTCCAGGCTGTCGCTCACGACCTGCGTGGCACTGCGGATCTGCGCCAGGTAGAGCTTCTGCCACGCCGCCGGGAAGTCGGGATACAGCTCCGTGGCCTGGCGCGCGGCCTCCTCGGATGCCTGCAGGTCGCGCAGGTCCAGGTCCTCCGAGCGGCGCAGCAGGGCGCGCGGCAGGGGGCGGCCGGCCGCGTCGTGCACCATCAGGTCCCACGCCTCGCCGTTGTGGTCCACGCGCGACGCGTCCGCGTTCTCCACGGCGAAGACGGCGTAGACGATGGAGTCCGGCAGGACGAAGCTGCCGCGGTAGACGCCGCCGTCGCGCCGCAGCTCGGCCACGCGCACGGGGAGGATGTCGTGCGGCGGCCGGCCCTGGTCGTCCACCAGCCGCGCGCGCAGCACCAGCCGGTCCGCGCCGGCCAGCAGCGTGGCGGGGCGATAGGCGACCTGGATGGTGGCGCCCGGCCCCGGTCGGTCCGGCGACAGGGTCAGCTCGCTCACCTCCGCCACGGCCTCGCGGGTGGAGAGCACGGCCGCCGCGCCGCCCGCCAGCAGCAGCGCGAGCACGGCGGCGACCCGGATGAAGGGACGCGCGGCGCGGCGCGGGTGCTCCGGCTGCGCGGCGGGAAGGATGACCTGCTCGCCGGCGGACACGCGCGCGGCGATGGCCTCCCACGCGCCGGCGGGCGGCGCGGGCGCGGTGGCCTCGCGGAGGGCGTCGCGGGTCTCGCGGATCTCCGTGACGGCGCGGCGGCAGCGGGCGCAGCGCTCCAGGTGGCGCGCCACGCGGGTGCGGCCGGCGTCGTCCAGCTCGCCGCTGGCAAAGGCGGACAGGCGGGGAAGGGAAGGATGCGTGATCATGCGTTCGTGACCTCGGTGCGGAGGAGCTTCCAGGCGCGGAACAGCCGCACCGCGGAGGTGCCGGCGGAGATGCCCAGCAGGCCGGCGACCTCGTCGTGCGAGTAGCCCTCGATCTCCTTGAGGACAAAGACGGTGCGGAGCTTGTCGGGGAGGGCGCGCAGGGCGGCCTGCAGGGCCACGCGGTCCAGCGCGCCGTCGCCCGTGGGACCGGCGGCCTCGGGGAGGTCGGCGAAGGGTTGCTCGCGGCGGCGGCCGCGGGCGCGCAGGCGCATGAGGGCGGCGCGCACCGCCACGCGCCGCAGCCACGCCTGGAGCTTGCCGCGCTCCTGGTAGCCGGCCAGGGCGCGGGCGAGACCGACGAAGACGTCCTGCAGCACGTCCTCGGCGTCGGCGCGCACGCCCAGGATGCGGTACGCGGCCGCGTACACGGCGGCGCCGTGGCGCGCGTACACCTGGCCCAGCGCGTCCAGCGACCCCTCGCGAACCACGCGCGCCAGGTCGTCGTCCGTTTCGGGGGGTGGG
>NZ_DASURI010001012.1:0-13299 GCF_036280135.1 Longimicrobium sp. | reverse complement strand
CTCGCGCATCCACGCAGCGATCAGCACCAGCGCGGCCACGAGGTAGCTCAGCCCGCCGGGCAGCCACATGATCAGCCCCGCCAGCTGCTGGTCCTCCAGCGGAGTGAGCCCCCACGTGGCCGCGGCGCCGGCATACGCCGGGTACCACGGCCGCGCCCCGAACGTGAGCAGGGCACCCAGGCCGCCGCTATGCATGGCCGTCGCGAACAGGTAGAAGACGGACGCGCCGTACCCCATCCGCCCCTCGCGGCCGTGCACCACCGTCCACCAGAACAGCAGTCCCGTGCCCAGGAAGCTGGCGTGCTGCAGCGCGTGCAGCCCCTCGCTGCGCAGCGCCGCTTGGTACAGCCCCGGCAGGTGCCACGCCCACAGCGCCAGCGCGTTCAGCAGCCACGCGGCCAGCGGCGCCGTCAGCAGTCCCCAGCCGCTCCGCACCGGTGCCGCTTTCGCCCATCTACCCATCCGCCGCCGCCAGGATAGGGGCAGGGCCCAGAGCAGGGGGACCACGGGCCGGCCGAGGACCAGCAGCGGCGCGGCGAGGGCCATCAGCAGCTCGTGCTGCACCATGTGCGCGCTGAACAGCGCTTCGCCCATGGCGTGCAGGGGCGTCGCCATGGCCACGAACAGCGCCGTCCACCCCGCGGCGAAGCAGCCGGCCTGCCAGCGCCGGATGCCGCGCCCGGTGCCGGAGCGCCGCCACATCCGCTCCACGCCCCGCGCGTACAGCCACCCGCTCGCCAGCAGCAGGATCCAGACGCCCGGGTCCGTGCTCCACGCCGTCCACGCGTCGTGCGGCGCCACGGGCCGGCCCGCGTGCGCCCACGCGTCCGCCGGGGCGAGCGCGATCCATCCGGCGACGGCGCCGGAGACGGCGGCGCGGCGCATCAGATTCCCATGCAGGGGTTCAGGAAAAAGCTGGCCGTCCACTGGGCCAGGATGGTCAGCGAGAACAGCGCGCTGGCCAGCATCCCCAGGAACGCCATGAACCGGGCGCGGGGAATGGTCCCGCCCTCCTCGCCGGGGTGCTCCCCGCCGGCGCGCTTCCACTCGCGCCACGCCACCCATCCGCCCGAAAGGGCCAGGGCCAGCGTGAGCACGCTCAGCGCGTGCAGGTACAGCATGTTGTCCTTGGCACACGCCACGCGGACGAGGCCGTACTGCGCGTTGAGCCCCAGCATCCACGCCAGCGGCCCCGCCAGCACGGCGAACCACAGGGCCGCCACGCCGCGCGGCTCGCGAAAGTGCCGGATCTCCCCCGGCGAATCAGCCATGTGCGTACGCTCCCTCATACCGCATCCGGAAAAGGAGTTGTTTTCCTGAGGGGCCCTCACGAACCCGGGCGCGCTGGATGCGTGCGGCCCCGAAGGATCTTCCCGCCCGGGCACGGACCCGGTCCGGCGGCAAAGACCCTGCTCCGCGAGGGAGATCCTTCGGTCGCGCCACAGTCTCGCGAACAGGTGAGCTCCGCGCGGCGCTCCCTCAGGAATTCAGCATCGATGTGCAGTGTTCATGCAGATTCGGTATCACAGCACGCGGGGGCCCCAGTAGACCACCAGGTAAACGGGAATCCACGCCAGCGACAGGAAGTACTGGTAGAACGCCGCGTCGCTCACGTCCGGGTAGTGCTTGCGGCGCGCCTTGCCCGTCATGAACAGGGCCGCGATGGTCCCCGTCTCGAACACGTCCACCACGATCAGCGTGGAGTGCAGCACCACCACGCCCCACGCGGCAGACCCGTAGGCGTGCGCGTCCCACTTTACGTTCAGCGCCATCAACTCGAACCAGCGCAGCACGTTGACGACGACCGTCATCCCCGTGGCGATCCACAGCGCCGGCACCACGGCCGCGCGGTCCATCCGCTTGGCCGCCCGGTCCGCCCGGCGCATGGGGATGATGACGGCCAGCAGCAGGACCGTGTTGATCGTCGGGATCAGCAGGTCCGGCTGCGGCGTGCGGCCCGGCGGCCAGTCGAACTCGTTCTGCCGCAGGTACAGGTAGCTGGCGATCATCAGCACGAGGGTGAATCCCTCGATGATCATGAAGCCCAAGGTGCCCCACCACAGCACCGTCCGCTTGCCGAAGACCACCGTCGACAGGGCCGAGACGTCGATGCCCGTCCGCGGCGCGCTCATGCGTAGTCCTCCGCGTGCGTGGACGGGCCCTGCTGCTCGTCCTGCGTCCACAGCCAGCGCAGCAGGGCGGGGAACATGAGCGCCGGGCCGATGACGAACGCCCAGGTGGTGAAGATGCCGCCCACGAACGTCACCCCCACGGCCAGGGCGGCCAGCAGCGGCGCGATCGTCGGGCCCGGGTGCGCGTAGCGGGCGTCCGGCTCGGCGTCGAGGACCGTCGTCAGCAGGATCTCGCGGCGCTCGGGGTTCAGCCCGCGCACCACGGGGCGGTCCGGCGTGCGCTCCCACAGGGCGTAGAGCCCCTGGACCACGGGGATGTGCTGAAAGTTGTACGGCGGCGGCGGCGACGGCGTGGACCACTCCAGCGTGTGCGCGCCCCACGGGTCGTCCCCCGCCGGGGCGCCGCTCCGCAGCGAGCGGAAGACGTTGGCCAGGAAGGCGAGGATCCCGGCCGTCATCAGCACGGCGCCCACGGTGGCCAGCTGGTTGAGGCCCGTAAAGCCGTGCTCCGGCAGGTAGGTGTACACGCGGCGCGTCATCCCCATCAGCCCCAGGAAGTGCATGGGAAAGAAGGTGACGTTCATGCCGATGAAGAACAGCCAGAAGTGCCAGCGCCCCAGCGTCTCCGACAGCATTCGCCCCGTCACCTTGGGGAACCAGAAGTAGACGGCGGCGAAGAGGGGGAAGACAAAGGCGCCGATCTGCACGTAGTGAAGGTGCGCCACGACGAAGTAGGTGTCGTGCAGCTGCTGGTCGAAGGGCACGGAGCCCACCATGATCCCCGTGATGCCGCCCAGGACGAAGAGCACGATGAAGCCCAGGGCGAACAGCAGGGGCGTGGCGAAGCGCGGCCGGCCGGCCCACAGCGTGGCCAGCCAGCAGAACACCTGCACGCCGCTGGGGATGGCGATCATCATGCTGGCGGCCGTGAAGAAGCTCTGCCCCAGCTGCGGGATGCCCGTGGTGAACATGTGGTGCACCCACAGGCCGTATGCCAGGAACCCCGTCGCCACCAGGGAGAGCACCAGCGCCGTGTGGCCGAACATTTTGCGCCGGGCGAACACGGGGATGATCTCGCTGATGAACCCCGTGGCCGGCAGGAACATGATGTAGACCTCGGGGTGGCCAAAGAACCAGAACAGGTGCTGCCAGAGCAGCGGGTCGCCCCCCTCCGCCGGGTTGAAGAAGTGCGTGCCGACGAGCCGGTCCATGGCCAGCATCATGCTCGCCAGGGCCACGGACGGCATGGCGAAGATCACGACGAACGACGTCACCAGCACGGCCCACACGTACAGGGGCAGCCGGTTGAGCGACATTCCCGGCGCGCGCTGCTTGAAGATGGTGACGATGATCTCCACGGACGCCACCAGCGCGGCGATCTCGGTAAAGGTCACCGTCTGCGCCCACACGTCCACGCGCTTGCCCGGCGAGTATTCCGGCCCGGCCAGGGGCACGTAGTTGAACCAGCCGGCGTCCGGCCCCGTGTTGAGGATGAAGCCGCCGTACAGCAGCAGCCCGCCGATGAGGTACGTCCAGTAGCCGAACGCGTTGAGGCGGGGGAACGAGATGTTGCGCGTCCCCACCATCAGCGGCACCAGGTACAGCGCCACGGCCAGCTGCACGGGCACCCCGAACAGGAACATCATCGTGGTGCCGTGCATGGTGAACAGCTGGTTGTACAGGTCCGGGTCCACCAGCCGGTTCTCGGGCCGGGACAGCTGCAGGCGCATGACGAACGCCTCCAGGCCGCCCAGCAGAAAGAACAGGAACGCCGTGGCCACGTACCGCCTGGCCACGGACTTGTGGTCCACCGCCATCATCCAGCCCGCGAAGCCGTGGCGCGGCGCCCACGTGCGCTCCATGACGGCGCGCTCGTCGGCGTCGGCCAGGCTCACGGCTACCTGCTGTTCGGTGCTCGCCACGTGGGTCTCCGGGTCACTTCAGGCTCTGGAGGTAGCTGAGCAGGGCGTGCAGCTCGTCGCTGGGCAGCGGGTTGGGCGGCATCTGCGTTCCCGGCTTGATGCGCTGCGGGTCCACCACCCAGCCGGCCAGGTGCCCGCGCGTGTTGGGCAGCGTGCCCGACGCGAGGGTCCGACGGCTGCCCACGTGCGTGAGGTCCGGGCCCACGCGGCTGCCGGCCGGCGTGCCGCGCACGGTGTGGCACATCACGCAGCCGCGGGAAAGAAAGACCTGCTGCCCCTTCTGCTGCGGCGAGTCCGCCGGGACGGCGGCGCCGCGCACCTGGGCGTCGTACCAGGCGGCGAACTCCGCCGGCGCCTGGGCGATGACCAGCACGTCCATGTGCGCGTGCTGCAGCCCGCAGAACTCGGCGCAGCGGCCGCGGTACACGCCGGCCCGGTCCGCCTGGAACGCGGTGACGCCCGTGTAGCCGGGGATCAGGTCCAGCTTGCCGTGCAGGGCGGGCACCCAGAACGAGTGGATGACGTCGCCGGACTGCACCTCGATGCGCACCTTGCGCCCCACGGGGACGTGGATCTCGTTGGCCGTCGTGAAGCGCCGGTCGTAGCGGGGATCCTGGTAGTCCACCTGCCACCACCACTGGTGCCCCGTTACGCGGACGACGAGGGCGCTCTCGTCCGGGAACCGGGCCAGGCGGCGCCCCGTGTCGAAGTTGTAGACGAGCACCACGAGCAGGATGACGGTCGTCACCGCCACGGCGCCGATCGTCCACCGCCACATCGTCCGCTCCACCTCCGGCCCGCCGGCGCTCTCCGTCCGCCGCCGTCCCCGCCACACGGCGTAGAACAGGAAGCCCACGACGAGGATCCAGACGACGGAGCCGACCACCGTCAGGAACAGCCCCAGCTCGCCGATGCGGCGTGCCTGCGGGCCGGCCGGGTCCACGGCGCTCAGCTGGCGGCCGCACGCGCCCAGCAGCGCCGCGCCGGCCAGCAGGTGCGCGGATCGAATCAGCCGCGGGAAAGGAGGCCGGGTGCTCACGGCAGCTGCCGCTCCGCGGGGGCGTCCGTCGCGGGCTTGGTCTCCTGCATGTGGTCGCTGCGGGCGGGCCACACGTCCGGCGGCGTAAGTCCGCTCATCGTGCGCACGTACGCCACCAGCTGCCACAGTTGGGCGTTGTCGATGCGGCCGCGGAACGACGGCATGCCGTTGGGGCGGCCCTGGACGATGGTCTCGAAGACGTTCTCCGGGTCGCTGCCGTAGATCCACTCGTCGTCGTTGAGGGGCGGGCCCATGCCGCCGCCGCCGCCGGGGGCGTGGCAGCCGGCGCAGTTGTATTGCGCGTAGAACGTCTGCCCCTGGCCCACGGCCCAGCGGTTCTCCTGGTAGGCGCCCTGCGACGGGTCCACCGTCCTGGGCCCGGCCTGCAGCTCCGACGTCTGCACCGCGGGCATGGCGGTGGCGCCGGGGGGCGTTTCGCGGAACGAGCGCTGCTCGCGGTCGCACGCCGTGACAAGCAGCAGCAGTGCGAGCGTGCGAACGTGCGAGCGTGCAAAAGTGCGCTTCATCCGGGTTCGCCTCATTCGCTCGGGATGCGGCGCGGGCCCACGCGGGGCACGCCGTACTCGTCCAGGATGGCCTCCACCTCGGCGCGCCGGCGCTGGAGGATCTCCTGCACCTCGTTCATCAGCAGCGCGTCGTCGCGGCGGGTGCCCATGGCGATGTCGTAGACCATGGGGAGAAACGGCAGGTCCACCTGCGGCTGCACGGGGACGATCTTCATCTTCACGCGCTGGCGCGGGACGAAGTAGCCGGCCAGCGGGCCCCAGACGACGGCCACGTCCAGCTCACCGCTCGCCACGGCGTCCAGGATGCGGGCCGGCGGGTTGGGCCGCGCGTAGTCGCCGTAGAGCGTGTAGCCGCGCACGTTCTCGATCATCCCGCGCTTGCTCAGCGCGTGGGCCGGCGGCGCGTTGGCCCCGTCGTCGCCGATAAGGTGCACGCCGATGGTCAGCCGCTTGAGCACGGGATCGTCGAACGAGCGGACCTCGAACTCCGCGTCCTGCCGGTAGACAAAGACGTAGGTGGAGCGGTAGTACGGCCGCGTGGGCAGGGCGAGCTCGAAGCTGGCGGGGATGCCCGTCACCAGGTCGCACTCGCCCGTGCGCAGGGTGTTGCGGATGAAGCCGCGCCGCTGCGCCCACCACGTGTACTTGACCGTCGCGCCCATCTCCCGGGCGATGAGCGCCGCGATGCGGTTCTCGAACCCCTCTCCCGCCTCGTTGCTGAACGGCAGGTTGTTGGGATCGGCGCAGACGCGCAGCTCGCGCCGGCCCCTGGCGTCCACCCGCTGGTCCGGCCGCAGCGGCTGCACGACGTGGGCGGCGGGGACGGCCATCGGCGCGGGGGTGGAGTCCACGACGGTCGTCCGCCGGATCGCATCCGCCACGTGTGCCTGGTCCGGCGAACTGCACGCGGCGAAAAGGATCAGGGAATAGGGAATAGGGAATAGGGAATAGCGGGCAACGGCGCGCAGAAGGCGGCGCGCGCCCACGTTCGCACTTTCGCACTCTCGCACTTTCGCACTCGTCCCAATCATGGCAGCGCGAAGACGTAGAGGGTGCCGCCCTTGTCCGTGGCCAGCGGCAGGTCGCTCATGGCGCCCACGAAGCCCAGCGCCGCCGACGGGTCCTGCGTGGACAGGTCGCCGCTGACCACGGCGCCCGGCCATCCGCCCACGCCGTCGAACACGGCCACGTACTGCTTTCCGTCCGGCCCCCGGAAGGTGATGGGCTGCGCGATGATCCCCGACCCCGTGCGAAACTGCCACAGGATGCGGCCCGTGCCGGCGTCCACGGCCCGGAACCAGCGGTCCATCGTCCCGTAGAAGACCACGTCGCCGGCCGTGGCCAGGGCGCCGCTCCAGACGGGAAAGCGCTCGCGGATCTTCCACGCGGGGCGGCGGCGCACGGGGTCCCACGCCGTGAGCTCGCCGCGGTGGCCGCCGGGGCCCGCGTGCATGGTCACGTTGGCGCCCACGTACGGCGTCCCGGCGATGTAGTTGGCCTCGATCGCCTCGTAGTCCATGCACAGGTTGTTGTGCGGGATGTACATCAGCCCCGTGCGGGGCGACCAGGCGCTGGGCTGCCAGTCCTTG
Organism: Longimicrobium sp.; assembly: GCF_036280135.1. Classification (GTDB taxonomy): domain Bacteria; phylum Gemmatimonadota; class Gemmatimonadetes; order Longimicrobiales; family Longimicrobiaceae; genus Longimicrobium. The sequence continues at coordinate 6,090 of NZ_DASURI010001012.1, read as the reverse complement.
GCCCCGGGCGCCGCCGGGCAGATGTCGCGGATCACCTGCCCCATCCGCGGCGTGGCGCGCGGCTCCGGCTGGTACGCGCCCGTCTTGAGGTCGACCCCCCTGGACGACGTGATGTGGACGAACGGGTCGGCGCTGAGCACCTGCCCCGTCGCGCGGTCCAGCACGTAGATGTACCCGTTGCGCTCCGCCCGCACGAGCACGGGCCGCGTCTGCCCGTTCACGGGCAGGTCCAGCAGCAGGTTCTCGTTGATGCCGTCGTAGTCGTGCACGTCGTGGGGGCTCCACTGGTAGAACCAGCGGGCCTGCCCGTCGTCGGGGTCGCGGGCAAAGACGCCCGCCGTCCACTTGTTGTCGCCCGGGCGCTGCTCGGGGTTCCACGGACCGGGATTGCCCGTGCCGTAGTAGACCAGGTCCAGGGCGGGATCGTAGCTGATCCACCCCCACACGGTGCCGCCGCCCGTCTGCCACGCACCCGGGGGCCACGACGTCACGCCCAGGTCCGTCCCGCGGTCCTGCTCGTAGAACGGCCTGAAGCCGGGGCCGATGAGCACGTCGCTGTCCGGCCCCGTGCTGTACGCCCGCCAGGCGAGGGTGCCGTCGGAGACGTTGAGCGCCGTGAGCCAGCCGCGGACGCCCATCTCGCCGCCGCTGTTGCCCACGAGGACCTTTCCCTTCACCACCAGCGGGGCCATGGTCATGGTCTCGCCGCGATTGATGTCGCCGATGCGCACCCGCCACGCTTCCGTCCCCGTGGCGGCGTCGACGGCCACCACCTGGTTGTCGAGCGTGTTGAAGAAGATGCGCCCGTCCGCGTACGCCGCGCCGCGGTTCACCTTGTCGCAGCAGGCCACGCCCTGCGCGGCGGGCTGCACGGGCGGCTCGTACACCCACTTGAGCGGCGCGCCGGGCCGGGTAAGGTCCAGCGCGTACAGCTTGTTGGGGAACGGGCTCACCCAGTACATCGTGGTGCCCACGACGAGCGGCGCGCCCTCGTGCCCGTAGAAGTTGCCGTCGCTGAAGGTCCAGGCCAGCCGCAGCGTGGAGACGTTGCGCGTGTTGATCTCCGCCAGCCCGCTGAAGCGCGTGGAGGCGTAGTCGCGCGCGGGCATGGTCCACTGCCCGTCCTCCGCCACCGTGACGTTGCGCGTCGTGGGCCTGAAGTGCGACGCCAGCGCCGGCAGCTCGCCCGGCTGCCTTCCCGCCGCGCCCTGCTCGCCGGACGTGCGCTTGTCCATGCACGCGGAGAGCGCCAGCGCGAACAGCAGGGAACAGGGAACAGGGAACCGGGAATGGCGGGCAAACGCGCGCAGAAGGCGGCGCGCGCCCACTTTCGCACTTTCGCACTTTCGCACTTTCGCACTCGTCCCGATCATGGCAGCGCGAAGACGTAGAGGGTGCCGCCGCGGCCGGTCGCCTGCGGCAGGTCGCGCATGGCCCCGGCAAAGCCCAGGGCGCCGGTGCTGTCGTTCGCGTTCAGGTCGCCCGCGACCACGGCGCCCGGCCAGCCGCCCACGCCGGAAAGCACCGCGACGTACTGCTTTCCGTCCGGCCCCCGGTAGCTGATGGGCTGGCCGATGATCCCCGACTCCGTCTTGAACTGCCACAGCAGCTGCCCCGTCCGCGCGTCCAGCGCCTTGAACCACCCCTCCATCGTCCCGTAGAAGACCACGTCGCCGGCCGTGGCCAGGGCGCCGCTCCAGACGGGAAAGCGCTCGCGGATCTTCCACGCGGGGCGGCGGCGCACGGGGTCCCACGCCGTGAACTCGCCGCGGTGGCCGCCGGGGCCGGCGTGCATCACCACGTTCATCCCCACGTACGGCGTGCCGGCGATGTAGTTGGCCTCCACGCTCTCCACGTCCATGCACAGGTTGTTGTGCGGCACGTAGAGCAGCCCCGTCCGCGGTGAGAACGCCGTGGGCTGCCAGTCCTTGGCGCCGGGCGCGGCCGGGCAGATGTCGCGCGTGACCTGCCCCATGTGCGGGTACTTTTCCGGCGCGGGGTGGTACACGCCCGTCCGCACGTCCACGCCCGTGGAGCTGGTGATGTGCACGAACGGATCGGCGCTGAGCACCTGCCCCGTGGCACGGTCCAGCACGTACATGTATCCGTTGCGCTCCGCCCGCACGATGGTCCTGCGCGTACGCCCGCCGATGGGCAGGTCCAGCAGCACGTTCTCGTTGATGCCGTCGTAGTCGTGCACGTCGTGCGGGCTCCACTGGTAGAACCAGCGGGCCTGCCCGTCGTCCGGGTCGCGGGCAAAGATGCCGGCCGTCCACTTGTTGTCGCCGGGACGCTGCTCGGGGTTCCACGGACCGGGATTGCCCGTGCCATAGTAGACCAGGTCCAGCTCCGGGTCGTAGCTGATCCACCCCCACACGGTGCCGCCGCCCACGCGCCACGTCGTCGACGGCCACGTCCTGGTCCCCAGGTCCGTCCCGCGGTCCTGCGCGTAGAACGGCTTGAAGTCCGGGCCGATGAGGACGTCCTTGTCCGGGCCCGTGCTGTAGGCGCGCCACGCGATCTTCCCGTCCGAGACGTTGAGCGCCGTGAGCCAGCCGCGGACGCCCATCTCGCCGCCGCTGTTGCCCACGAGCACCTTGTCCTTGACCACCAGCGGGGCCATGGTCATGGTCTCGCCGCGGTTGATGTCGCCCAGGCGGGTGCGCCACACCTCGGCCCCCGTCCGCGCGTCCACCGCCACCGTCTGGTTGTCCAGTGTGTTGAAGAAGATCTTGCCGTCCGCGTACGACGCGCCGCGGTTCACGACGTCGCAGCAGGCCACGCCCTGCGCCGCGTGCTGCTGCGGGGGCGTGTACGTCCACTTGAGCTCGCCGTCGCGGGCGAGATCGAGGGCAAAGAGCGGGTTGGGATAGGGGCCCACGACGTACATCGTGCTGCCGACGACGAGCGGCGCCGCCTCGTGCCCGCGGCGAATGCCCGTGGAGAACGTCCACGCGGGCCGCAGCCGGGCCACGTTGGCCGTGGTGATCTGCCGCAGCCCGCTGAAGCGCGTGCTCTGGTAGTCCTTGGCGGGGATGAGCCACTGGCCGTCCTCGGCCAGGCTGTCGCCGGGCGCGACGGCGCGGCGGGCGGCCAGGGCGCTGCCCGCGTCGGTCTCCGGGCGCTCGCCGCGGGCGCAGCCGGCCGCCAGGCACAGGAGCGCGAGGCGAACGGCCAGGGCCGTCGCCACACGGATGGACCGCACCACACCTTCAGGACGTTCGCCCGGCACGGTGTGCAGCGTTGCAGGGAATGGATGCGGCGGAAACGCCCCGAACGCGGGACGCACCATCCACACGGATTCAAAACCGCGGCCACGGCGGGAACAGCGTACGCACGCCTCCACATCCGGAGTCCGCCCCTTCATCTACTCTGGATTTCGCAGCTTTCGTGCCGCGTGTGGCCCTGCTATTGCTGGCAAATCGCCGCAAGCGCCTGTTTCCCAAGTACACGAAGCGTGCACAAGCATTGGACAATGTGGCCGCGGGCGAGGGATGGATGGACCGGCGCGCGTTCCTGACGGCTGCGGGCCGCTCCGCCGTGCTGCTGGCCGGCGGCTGGCGCGTGGGCGTACGGGACGCGCTGCGCATCGCGCTCGTCACGCCGGACGCGGACGGCGCCCTGGCGCGCGGGGTGACGATGGGCGTGGAGGAGGCCGCGCGGACAGGCGCGCTCATGGGCCGCGCCGCGGAGCTGCGGACGGCGCATTCCGTCGCGTCGGCCCAGCTGTTCCTCGCGGAGGGCGTCGGCGCGCTGGTGGGCGGATGGGACGTGGATTCGTGCCGGGCCCTGGGCGCGCTGGCGGAGTCCGCCGGCGTGCCGTTCCTGGACACCGGCTGCGCGGCGGACGTGCTGCGCGGGGCGGAGTGCCGCCGCGCCGTCTTCCACGTGGAGGCGAGCGACGCCATGCGCGCCGCCGCCCTCGCCGCGAGGCCGGCGGACGCGGGCGAGGCGGCGCGGGCCGTGCTCTGGCATCCCACGCTGGAGCGCTTTGGCGCGGCGCAGCTGAACGACCGGTTTCGCGCGCGGTGGGGCGGGGCGGGGATGGACGGCGCAGCGTGGGCGGGGTGGATGGCGGCCAAGGCGCTGTGGGAGGCGTCGCTGCGGGCGCGGAGCGTGGAGGGCGCGGCCCTGCGCGCGTACCTGGAGCGCGAGACGACGCAGTTCGACGGGCACAAGGGGTGGCCGCTCTCGTTTCGCCCATCCGATCGCCAGCTGCGCCAGCCGCTGTACCTGGTGACGGAGGATGGATCGCGCGTGGTGGCCGAGGTGCCCGCGCGTCCCGCGGAGGGCGGCTCCTCGCGCGCCCTGCTCGACGCGCTCGCCGGCGACGCATCGGCGTCCGCGTGCGGGGAATCGCGCGCGGGAATGGATTGAAGTCTCACGCCGGAGGAGAGGGATGAGGCTGCGGATGGGGGTGGCGGCGGCGCTGCTGGTGCTGGCCGCGTGCGGCGACGAGGACAGGACGCAGACGGACTACACGCCCAGCAACGACCACGCGCGCACGTCGTCGGACGACGGGGCGGCGCGGCCGGCGCCCGCCGCGCCCGTGCCCGACACGCTGCCCGTCAAGGCGCCGCCGCAGGACACCCTGCCCATCACGCTGTCGCCGCTGGGCCGGGCGACGGCGCGGGGCACGGGGCAGGTGGCCGCGTCGGGCAAGGCGACCGTCGTGCGCGTGATGCTCACGCGGACCGCGCGCGGCCAGACGTACGAGGGCGCCATCCGCCGGGGCGTGTGCACGGCGATGGGCGCCAGCATCGCCTCGCTCTTTCCCGTGAGCGCGGATTCGCTGGGGAGCGGGCAGGCGGCCAGCGACGTGAGCGTGCCCATCGACAGCCTGACGGGCGCGCCGCACGTGGTGGTCTACGGCCGCGGCGGTCGCCCGGAAGCCTGCGCCGCCATCCCGTTCGCCGCCGACTCCGCGCGCGGATGAACATCAACGACAACTGCATTCTCACGCAGAGCCGCAGAGGACGCAGAGTACTTCATCGCGCGACGAAGTACTCTGCGCCTCCGCGGCTCTGCGTGAGATGTTTTCAAAGCCGAATGGTCCGGAAGCTTGTTTTCGCGCTCCTGCTCTGCATGCCGGGAGTGGCATCCGCGCAGCAGGGAACCCCGCTGCTCTTCGTGAGCAACGAGGGATCCAGGAACGTGTCCGTCATCGACGCCAACACGCGGCGCGTCGTGGCCACCATCCCCGTGCCGGAGCGGCCGCGGGGCATCCAGGTGTCGCCGGACGGGCGGCGCGTGTACGTCGCGCTCAGCGACGAGCACCCCAACCAGCAGAGCGGCGGCGACGCCATCGCCGTCATCGACGTGGCCACGCGGCGCGTCGTGGCGCGATACGCGTCGGGCACGGACCCCGAGCAGTTCGGCGTGACGCCGGACGGCGCGCGGCTGTACGCGTCCAACGAGGACGCGGGCACGGCCAGCGCCATCGACCTGCGGACGAACCGCGTACTGGGCACGCTCGTGGTGGGCATCGAGCCCGAGGGCGTGGCCGTGAGCCCCGACGGCCGCTGGGTGTACGTGACGGCGGAGACGAGCAACACCGTCTCCGCCATCGACACGCGCACCAACACCGTGGCCGCGTCGTTCCTGGTGGACCTGCGGCCGCGCGCCGTGGCCTTTGCCCGCGACGGGCGGCGGGCGTACGTCACCAACGAGGTGAGCGGCACGCTGTCCGTGATCGACGTGCCGGCGCACGAGGTGGTGGCCAGCGTGGAGCTGGAGGGCGGCGAGGGGCGGCCCGTGGGCGTGGTGGCCTCGCCGGACGGGTCGCGCGTGTACGTGGCCAACGGGGGCGCCAGCGTCGTCACTGTCCTGAACGCGCGGACGCTGCAGTCCGTGGGCCGCGTGCCCGTGGGCCGGCGGCCGTGGGGCGTGGCCATCAGCGCGGACGGGCGCTGGCTCTACACGGCGGACGGCCTGGCCAACCAGGTGTCCGTCATCGACACGCGCACCCTGCGCGTCGTGGGCACCATCCGCACGGGCAGCCGCCCCTGGGGCATCGCCGTCTCGCACTGACCTGCACGCCGGCGCCGGGCTTTCTCCCCTCTCTGCGAGGAACGAGCGGGGAGGGGCCGG
>NZ_DASURI010001011.1:0-3502 GCF_036280135.1 Longimicrobium sp. | reverse complement strand
AGATTTCTCACGCAGAGGGAGCAGGGGCAGCAGAGGGTTTCATCGCGCGATGAAGTACTCTGCGCCTCTGCGGCTCTGCGTGAGAAAGCAGTAAGAGCTGGAAAAACGAGAGGCCGGTCCCGGTGCATGGGGCCGGCCTTTCGCGTTGAACGAACCTCTGCTGCCTCTGCTCCCTCTGCGTGGAAATGCAGTTGGTTCAAGACGGCCGGCCTCCATCCGATGCTTAGGTGTGGCGGAAACGGAACGCAACCCGTCCTCATCCACGGTATCATGGAATCCCCGATCTCCCTCCTCGACGCGTCGCGCAGGCGCACGGACTCGATCCTTGGCCTGCTGCTGGCGCTGCACTGGCCCGTGGCGCTGGTGCTGGCTCCCCTGCACGAGACCTGGCTGCCGGCCATCCTGGTGGGCGGCCTGCTGAGCGGCATTGCCTTCGCCGCGTCACGGCTGCGGCCGGGGGCGCTGGGCACACGCCTGTTCGCGGGCGCCGCGCTGATGGGGTACTCCGGGCTGTTCATCCACCAGACCGCGGGGATGCTGGAGCTGCACTTTCACGTGTTCGCCAGCCTGGCGTTCCTGCTGGCGTACCGCGACTGGCGGGTGCCCGTGTTCGCCGCGGCCACCATTGCCGTGCACCACCTGGCGTTCTTCGCGCTGCAGCAGGGCGGGGCCGGGGTGCACGTCTTTCCCGCCGACTCCGCGCACCATGGCACCCACGGGCTGCTGATCGTGCTGGTGCACGCGGGGTTCGTGGTCTACGAGACGTGCGTGCTGGTGTACCTGTCCACGCGGCTGGCGGCCGAGGCGCGCGAGAGCGACGAGCTGCTGGACTCGTCGGCGGCGCTGGAGCGCGGCGACCTGGACGTGCGCCTGGGCGACGGCACCGTCACGCGCGCCGTCCGCGGCGTGGTCGACACCCTGCGCGGCGTGCTGGCGGAGACGCAGGCCGTGGTGCGCGCCGTCCGCGAGGGCGACCTGTCGCGCCGCGGCAACGCCGGCGCGTTCTCGGGCGCGTACCGCGAGCTGGTGCAGGGGCTCAACGACACGGTGGCCGCCAGCGAGGCCGCGCACCGCCGCGTGCACGACGACCGCGCCGTGGCCGTCGCCTTCCTGGGCGAGGTGCACCGCGTGCTGGGCGCCGCCGCCGCCCGCGACCTCACCCTGCGCGTGGAGGGCGAGCACGCGCCGGAGTACGCCGCCATCCAGCGCGCCCTGAACGCCACGCTCGACGAGCTTTCGCGGCTGGTGGGCGCCATTGGCCGCACGGCGGGCGTGGTGGTGGATTCGTCCGCGCGCATCCGCGACGCCAGCCACGCGCTCTCGTCCGCCGCGGAGCAGACGAGCCGCCAGTCGCACGCGGTGAGTGCCGCCAGCGAGCAGGCGGGCGTGAACGTGCAGACGGTGGCGGTGGCGGCGGAGGAGATGTCCGGCAGCATCCGCGAGATCAGCCGTCAGCTCCAGGAGGCGCTGCGCGTCGCCGGCGAGGCGAGCCGCAAGGCCGAGCAGACGGTGCGGATGATGGACGAGCTGGGCGCGTCGAGCGAGGAGATCGGCGAGGTGGTGAAGGTCATCACCTCGATCGCGCAGCAGACCAACCTGCTCGCCCTGAACGCCACCATCGAGGCCGCGCGCGCCGGCGAGGCGGGCAAGGGCTTCGCCGTGGTCGCCAACGAGGTCAAGCAGCTCGCGTCGCAGACGGCGAAGGCGACGGAGGAGATCGCGCAGAAGATCCGCGGGGTGCAGGACAACACGGGTGTGGCGGTGGGCGGGATCAGCGAGATCAACAAGATCATCCAGCAGATCAACGACGTCTCGACGACCATCGCCGGCGCCGTCGAGGAGCAGAGTGCCGCGACGGGTGAGATCGCGCGCAACGTGAACCAGGCGGCGAAGGGCACGGAGGAGGTGAGCCGCAGCATCGTCAGTGTGAGCGCGGCGGCGACGCAGACGGCCGGCGGCGCGGCGCAGTCGCTGAGCGCGAGCGATCAGCTGGCGGGCGTCGCGACGGAGCTGGAGAGCCTGGTGGGCGCCTTCCGCATCTAACGCAAAAGATTCCTCACGCAGAGGCAGCAGGGGCAGCAGAGGGGTTCATCGTGCGATGAAGTACTCCGCGCCTCCGCGGCTCTGCGTGAGAAAGCAGTAAGAGTCGGAAAAACGAGAAGGCCGGTCCCGGTGCACGGGGCCGGCCTTTCGCGCGGAACCACCTCTGCTGCCCCTGCTCCCTCTGCGTGAAAATGCAGTTCTGCCGGATCGATCAACCCGCGCCGCCCTTCTGCCGAAACTACCAGACAGCGCACACGCGAGAGGGCAGGGAAGCCCGCTCCGCGCCAACCCCGCCCCGCGGGTTTCCCCAACCCTGTCTTGCCGACCATGAAACGAGTGCTGCTCGTCATCACCCTGCTGCTGGGGGTGGCGGATGCCGCCGCGCAGGCCCCGCGCGACACCACGCCGGCCGTGGGACGCGTCGCCCGCGCAACCCCCACCGCCGTCGCCGCCGTCGTCCCGGCGGACACGCTGCCCACCGCGGCGGACAGCGCCAGGCGGGACAGCGTTCCCGCCGCCGCGCCCGCCCCGGCGCGCCCCGCGGGGGCGGCCATCGTCGTCAACACGGGCACCGTGCGCTTCAGCGGCGTGGTGCAGGCGTGGTACACGGACGGCACCGACCGCGGCCAGCGCACCTTTCGCCTGCGCCGCACGGAGCTGCGCTTCGCGGGCGACATCGCGCCGCGCGCCCGCTGGGTGCTGATGGTGGACCCCTCCAAGTCGCTGCGCATCAACAGCAGCTACGATACCGTGGGCGACAGCCGCGTGGTGACGGACAGCCGCGTGAGCCAGGCGTCGCTCATGCTGCAGGACGCGTACGTGAGCGTGGACTTCGCCGGCTTCACCCTGGACGCGGGGCAGATGAAGCTGCCCCTGAGCTACGAGGGCGGCGTGCAGTCGTCCCCCAAGCTGCCCATGATGGAGCGCTCGATGTTCGTCGCCGACGGCCGCTTTGGCCTCGTGCGCGACATGGGCGTGCTGCTCAGCGGCCGCGTCACGTCGGGCGTCAGCGTCTCGCTGGGCGCGTTCAACGGCGTGGGCGAGAACCAGAACACCACGGACAGCAATCCGCAAAAGGTGGTCGTGGGGCGCGTGGCGCTGCGCACGTTCATCCCCGGGCTGCAACTGGGCACCTCGGGCGCGTGGAGCGGGGCGGAGACGGACGAGAACCCCCGCCGCGACCGGCTGGGCGGCGAGCTGGTGTACGGGCGCGGCCCCCTGCAGGTGCAGGCGGAGCTCATGCGCGGCTGGGACGGGGCCATCCGGCGCCGCGGCTACTACGCCCTCGCCGCGTACCGCGTGGGCACGGTGGAAGTGGCCACCCGCTACGACGACTGGGACCGCGACCTGGACCGGGAGAGCGCCGCGGCCAACGTGCACGAGCGCGACTACGGCCTGGGCCTCAACTACTACCTCTCCGGCACGGCCGTGCGCCTGCAGACCAACCTGGTGCGCCGCA
>NZ_DASURI010001010.1:0-3899 GCF_036280135.1 Longimicrobium sp. | reverse complement strand
GGCGATGGAGGTGGGCGCGCGCAGATCCGTGCCCTGGAACCCGCGCACCCGCGCCGCCGCCATCACCGAACCGAGGTACGGGTCCTCGCCCGAGCCCTCCACGATGCGCCCCCAGCGCGGGTCGCGGGCGATGTCCACCATGGGCGCGAAGGTCCAGTGGATGCCGTACGCCGACGCCTCCCACGCCGCGATGCGCGCCGCCTCCCGCGCCATCCGCGGATCCCAGCTCGCCGCCTCGGCCAGCGGCACGGGAAAGACCGTGCGGAACCCGTGGATGACGTCCTGCGCGAACAGCAGCGGGATCTTGAGACGCGATTGCTCCACGGCGATGCGCTGCAGCCGCCGCGTGGCATCCACCCCCCACACGCTCAGGAACGAGCCCACCTGTCCGGAGCGCACCTGCCGCTCGACCGTGGAGTCGACGATGACGCCGTTCGGCCCCCAACTGCCCGCGTACTGGTTGACCTGCCCCAGCTTCTCGGGAAGCGTCATCAGCGCGAGGACGCTGTCGACGAACGCCGCTTCGCGCAGGTCCCCGCCGGGCGTGGCGGGCGGCGCGTCCGTGGGCGGCACGAGCGCCTGGTACGAAACCGTGTAGCCGGGATCCGCGCGGGACGACGACGCGCACGACGCCAGCAGCGCCGCGCATCCGCCGAGCACCGAGGCGCGGCGGATGAACGCGATCGCGGCGGCGGGGCGATCAGCCACAGCGTCCTTCCAGCCAGCCGCCCGTGAAGCCCGCGCGGCACAGGCCGCGGACCACGTGCTCGTTCTCGCGCATCAGCCGCCAGACGAGGTCGCTGCGGTGGTTCTCGATCATCAGCACGATGGGCCCCTGGTCAATGCCCAGGTAGTCGCCGTCGAACCAGCCCACGCCGGGGACGATGCGCCCGTGCTGCAGCGGCATGGGCTGCTTGAGCGTGGGATTGAAGCTGTCCAGGAAGCCGTAGCGCTGGAACAGGTTGTCGCCGTACGTGCGGCGCATGCTCATCAGCGCGGGGATGGCGATCTCCGGCGCGAACGCCACGGATCCGCCCGCCGCCGTGGGGACCAGCGTGCCGTCGTCCTCCACGAAGTCGGCGGAGACGCCGCGGGCGCGGTAGGTCCAGAACGTCCGCTGCCGGCCGTTGATGGCCAGCGTGGTGTCCTTGGGCCCGTCCGCGGCCGTGAGCCCCCACAGGTTGGGCCCGTAGCCGTCCCAGCCCATGGGGTTGGCAATGGCGTACTGGCGCTGGGCGTACGTGGCGCGGCGCGAGTTCTCGAAGTAGTCCAGCCCCTTGTCCCGCATGTACGCGTCACGGATGCCGCGAAAGTCGATCCACGCGTGCGAGTACTGGTGGCCGAAGAGGGGCGGAAAGTTGACCTGCGGATAGCCCTGGAAGTCCGCCCACACGTAGGTGGACGTGAACGCGTTCCACGCGGCGGGCTGGATGGGGTGCGTGGGCGAGCCCAGCGCGAGGACGTACAGGAACATCGCCTCGCTGTAGCCCTTGTAGTCGTGCGGGATGAAGCCGTCCTCCGGGTGCCAGCCCATGCTGACCAGGGGCGGGCGCGGCGTGGCGGCCCAGGCCCAGTCCACGCGGCGGTACAGCGAGTCCGCCAGGGCACGGATCTCCGCCTCGCGCGGATCGGGGCCGTCGAAGTACTCCGCGGCGGCCAGGACGCCCAGCATCAGCAGCCCGGTGTCGATGGTGGAAAGCTCCACCCGCTCGAACCGGTGCCCCGTCTCCATGTCCAGGAAGTGGTAGTAGAACCCCTTGTGTCCCGTCATCCCCACGGGTGCGGGGCCCTGCGGCGCGTTCCAGAAAAAACGCAGCGTGGTGAGCGTGCGGTCCGCCGCGTTGCCGCGCGACACCCATCCGCGCTCCACGCCCACCGCGTACGCCGTGAGCCCGAACCCCACGGACGCCACGCTGCTGAACGATTTCGTCGGCCAGCGGTCCGGCACCAGGCCGTTGCGCGGGTTGGTCGTCTCCCAGAACCAGCGGAAGGTGCGCTCCTGCAGCGTGTCCAGGAATGCCTCCTGGGCCGCCGCGGACGGTACGGCGGGCATGGCCGGCGACGCGGATGGACCGGCGGCGGCCGCGCACCCGGCGGAGGCGAGGACGGACGACACGAGCACGGCGGAGATCAGGCGCATCAGCGGCACGCTCCCGGGCGCGGGGTGGACGGCGTATCAACCGGGTGAGATCAATCGAGTCGATTCAAGGGGTCCCGCGGCACCAGCCCATCAATCCGCACGATCAATTCTTTCGCACTTTCGCACTTTCGCACTTTCGCACTTTCGCACTTTCGCACTTTCGCACTTTCGCACTTTCGCACTTTCGCACTGCCGGGACCGCCGCCCGCGAACGGACGGCGGCCCCGCTCCCTTCCCTACTCACGCACTTCCGCACTCACGCACTTCCGTCTACCGGCGGATGGCGTTCATCTCCAGCCCGAACTGCAGGCGGCGCGGATCGCTGATCACGCACCCGGCCGTCCCGAAGTTGGGGTCCGACGGGTTGGAGGTGTTGTAGCAGCCGTAGTTCTGGTAGTTGAACACGTTGAACGCGTCCGCCGTCACGCCGATGCGGCTGCCCCGCACGTTCAGGAAGTCCTTGCGCAGGCGCAGGTCCACCGTGCGGAAGCCGAACGCGTCCGGCACCAGGAACGAGCGGCGCACGGGCGAAAAGCCGCCCGGGTCAAAGTTGCCCGCGAAGCGGTCGCCCGCGTCGTAGCGCGTGCCCGAGCCCAGGTTCACCAGCCCGCTGAACTGCGTGCCCCACGCGAACGGGACGTCCACCACCCAGTGGCCCACGATGCGCACGCGCTCGTCGTTGCGCACCTGGCGCGGGTAGTCCGCCGGGTTGGGAAAGCTGAACAGGTCGTTGAAGCCCTGCGTCTCGCGCTCGGCCACCGTCACGGCCAGGCCGCCGCCCCACCCGAACGTGCCCTGCCCGCGGCTGCGGTACGGGCGGTCCACCTTGACCTGCAGGGCGTCGTACCACGTCTTGCCCTGGTCGTCGCCCAGCAGGATGGTGCTGAAGCCGGGGATGTCGTTGTTGGTGAAGCAGGCGAACGTGCGCGGCTCGCAGGTAAAGTTCTGGTCCGCGAAGTAGAACGTGAACTGGTTCTCGCTGCGCACCCCGGTGTACGCCACCGACGCGTTCCACAGGCCAAAGTCGTGGCGCAGGCCCAGGTTGAAGTGCTGGGCACGCGGCGGCCGCAGGTCGTTGGGGATGAGCTTGACCTCGGGCGTGTTGGCCGCGCGGTTCTGGATGAGCTCCTGTACCACGTCCTGCCCGCCCGACAGGAACGAGGGGTCCCACCGCACGCGTCCCGGCACCGCGGCGCTGTCCGGGTGCGAGAACTCGATGCGGTAGCTGGGGTGCTGCAGGGCAAAGCTTTCCTCCAGGGCGTAGTCAAAGACCGTGCGGTCGTAGAACAGGCCCCAGCCGCCAAAGACGGCCGTCCGCTGGTCGCGCCCCAGCCCGTAGCTGAAGCCCAGGCGCGGCTGGATGGCCCCGTACCACGGCGAGCGGTCGTTGCCGTCCGTGAAGTACCGCTCCTGGTCCAGGGGGAGGAACAGCCGGTTGGAGTACTTGGTCAGCGAGTCGACCACGGCCCGGGGGGTCACGTAGTCGTAGTTCATCATGTTGGACTCGTAGTCCCAGCGCACGCCCAGGTTGAGCACCAGGCGCTCCGTGGGGCTCCAGTCATCCTGCAGGTACAGGCCCAGCTGCGTGTTGGTGGCGCTGAAGTTGGGGTCGCCCGTCTGGAACTCCACCCGCTGCGGGATGCTGTAGTTGAAGAACCACGACTCGTACACGAAGCGCGGGTTCTCGGAGTTGCGCTTGAGGATGTCGTAGTCCAGGAAGTCGAGGTTGAATCCCCCCTTGACCACGTGGTCACCGGCC
>NZ_DASURI010001009.1:0-3013 GCF_036280135.1 Longimicrobium sp. | reverse complement strand
CACGATTCGGGATCGGCGGGGGGCGGGGCGGTGGGTGTGTCGCGGAACAACAGGACATCTTTCCAGGGTCGCCGCACATGAACGAGCAGCCCACGCCCGGCGTCGCGGACGCGACGGGGCAGACCCCATCCGTGCCGCACGCCGTCCCGCCGGGGGCGCCGGAGCTGTCCGCGGCCAAGCGCGCCATGCTGGAGGCGCGGCTGCGCGGGCAGCACCGCGCGTCCACGCTCGTCCGCCGCGCGCACGGGGGCGACGTGCCGCTCTCGTTCGCGCAGGAGCGGCTGTACTTCATCCACCGCATGCGGCCGGAGAGCGGCGCGTACAACGTCCCCGTGGCGCTGCGGCTTCCCGGCGCGGTGGACGAGGAGGCGCTTCGGCGGGCCCTGGGCGAGGTGGTCCGCCGCCACGACGCGCTGCGGACCACCTTTCACGAGCGCGACGGCGTGCCCGTGCAGGTCGTCGGTCCGTTCGCGGGGTTCGCGCTGCCCGTGGAGGACCTGTCGGCGCTGGACGGCGTGGCGCGCCGGGCGGAGGTGGCGCGGCGGGCCGCGGAGCACGCCGCGCGGCCCTTTGACCTGGCCGCGGGGCCGCTGCTGCGCGCCACGCTCCTGCGGCTGGCCCCGGACGACCACGTGCTCCTGCTGTGCATGCACCATGTCGTCAGCGACGAGTGGAGCATGGAGGTGCTGGGCCGCGAGGCGCAGGCGCTGTACACGGCGTATCGCACGGGCCGGGTGCCGTCCCTCCCGGAGCTGCCCCTTCAGTACGCGGACTACGCCGTGTGGCAGCGCGAGCAGGCGGCCGGCGGCACGCTGGAGCCCCAGCTGGCGTACTGGCGCACGCGGCTGGCGGGCGCGCCCGCGCTGCTGGAGCTGCCCCTGGACCGCGCCCGCCCGGCGGAGCCGTCGCACCGGGGCGCCCGGGTGTCCCTGTCGCTGCCCCCGGCGCGGCTGGAGCGGCTGCGGGCGCTGGTCCGCGGCGCGGGCGCCACCCTGTTCATGGGGGTGCTGGCCGCCTGGCAGGTGCTCCTGTCCCGCTACGCCGGCACGGCGGACGTGGTGGTGGGCACGCCCGTGGCCGGGCGCACGCACCGCGAGCTGGAGCCGCTCATCGGCTTCTTTGTCAACACGCTGGTGCTGCGGACGGACCTGTCCGGCGACCCCACCCTGCGCCAGGTGCTGGAGCGGGTGCGCGAGGGGGTGCTGGCGGCGTACGAGAACCAGGAGGCGCCGTTCGAGGCGCTGGTGAGGGAGCTGCGGCCGGACCGCGCCCCCGGCCACGCGCCCCTCGTCCAGGCCACGGTCTCGGTGGAGAACGCGGCGGCCGGGGCGGGCGGCCCGCCGGGGCTGGAGCCGGGCGCGGTGGACTCGGGGCACGCCGTGGCCAAGTTCGACCTCATGCTGGGAATGGCGGACACCGGCCGCGGGCTGCGCGGCGAGCTGATGTACGCCACGGACCTGTTTGACCGCGCCACGGCGGAGCGCATGGCCGGCCACCTGGAGCGGGTGCTGGAGCAGCTGTCCGACGACCCCGGCCGCCCCCTGTCCGCCGTGGAGCTGATGGGGGACGACGAGCGGCGGCAGGTGCTGCGGGCGTGGAGCGGGGGCGGGGAGTCGTTCCCCGTGGCGGAGTGCATCCACCACCGCTTTCGCCGCCAGGCCGCGCGCACGCCGGACGCGCCGGCCGTCACGCACGGGGCGCGCACCCTTTCGTACGCGGCGCTGGACACACGGGCGGACGCCCTGGCGCGGCGGCTGGCCGCGCGCGGCGCGGGGCCGGACGTGCTCGTGGGCCTGTGCGTGGAGCGCTCGCTGGAGACCGTCGTGGGCATCCTGGGCATCCTCAAGGCGGGCGCGGCCTACCTGCCCCTGGATCCCGCCTACCCGGACGACCGGCTGGCGTACATGCTGGACGATTCCGGCGCGCGCCTGGTCGTCACCACGGCGGACGCGGCTCCCCGCCTGCCGGCCGGGATCGAACAGGTGCGGATGGACGAGGCGGAGGCGGACCGATCCGGATCGGCCCCGTTCGTCCCCGCGGAGCCGGGGCCGGACGCGCTGGCGTACGTCATCTACACCTCCGGGTCCACGGGGCGGCCCAAGGGCGTGATGGTGACGCACGCCAGCGTCGTCCGCCTCTTCGCGGCCACGGACCGGTGGTTCGAATTCGGCGCGGAGGACGTGTGGACGCTCTTTCACGCCTACGCGTTCGACTTTTCCGTGTGGGAGATCTGGGGGGCGCTGCTGCACGGCGGCCGCCTGGTCGTCGTCCCCCATGACGTGAGCCGCGACCCGGCCCGCTTCCTGGCGCTGCTGGAGTCCGAGCGCGTGACGGTGCTCAACCAGACGCCCTCCGCGTTCCGCCAGCTCATCCGCGCCGACGGGGAGGCGGGCGGCACGGCGGACCTGGCCCTGCGCCATGTCGTCTTCGGCGGCGAGGCGCTGGAGCCCGCGTCGCTGCGCGAGTGGGTGGGCCGCCGCGGGGCGGAGCATCCGGCGCTCGTGAACATGTACGGCATCACGGAGACGACGGTGCACGTCACGCATCGCGTGATCCGCGAGGCGGACGTGCGCGCGGGCGCGTGGTCGCCCATCGGCATCCCCATCCCCGACCTGCGGCTGTACGTGTGCGACGGGCGGATGCGGCCGCAGCCCGCGGGCGTGCCCGGCGAGCTGTACGTGGGCGGCGCCGGGGTGGCGCGCGGCTACCTGGGCCGCCCCGCGCTCACGGCCGCGCGCTTTGTCCCCGACCCGTTCGGCCAGGGGCGCCTGTACCGCACGGGGGACCGCGCGCGGTGGCGGGCGGACGGCTCGCTGGAGTGCCTGGGCCGGCTGGACGCGCAGGTCAAGGTCCGCGGCTTTCGCGTGGAGCTGGGGGAGATCGAGGCGCGGCTGGCGGAGCATCCGGGGGTGCGAGAGGCCGTCGTCCTGGCGCGCGAGGACGCGCCGGGCGAGAAGCGCCTGGTGGCGTACGTGGTGGGCGACGAGACGGCCGGGGCGGACCTGCTCCGGGC
>NZ_DASURI010001008.1:0-4880 GCF_036280135.1 Longimicrobium sp. | reverse complement strand
ACCGTTGACTCCGTTCGCCGCAGGCGCCGTGTGCCATCCTTCCGTAAAACCATCCCGCGCGTCCGTGCCCGACTTCATTTCAGATACAGAATCGGACGTAAGAAGTGGATTGGGCAGGTTTCCTTCCAATTCTGAGCCCCTTGTTTCATCTGCCCTGTAGGGAAACCTGGACGAGTAGGGGTGGGTGGTGACCCGATCCTTATCGGCCCGCGCATTGTGCACCAGAGTGGTGATGCGTCGCACCATTTTGTGGCGGCGACCGGATTGTGCGTACCGTCCGCTTGGTTGCGGCGAAACGACTTACGGCTGTGCGGAACGTGGCGCGGGGAATGCCCATGAGGTTAACCGCAATTTCATGGAGATTTCTGATGCATCCGCATCCCGCTTGCCCGCTAAACCATTAGCAGGCACGTGGGATTCCGCCGCCTGATGAACAGGAGAGGCGGATGGTGAATACCGGATTCTGTCCGCCGGGGCGTCTTTGCCGCCGTGGCCGCGGGCAACGACAACCAGGACGCCTGCAACGTGTCGCCGGGCAGCACCCCCGAGGCCATGACGGTGGCCGCGTCGGCCAGCGGCGACGCGCGGGCGGGCTACAGCAACTACGGCACGTGCGTGGACCTGTACGCCCCGGGATCCAGCATCACCAGCGCGGGGCTGGCCAGCAGCACGGCCACGAGCATCCGCAGCGGGACGTCGATGGCCAGCCCCCACGTGGCGGGGATGGCGGCCCTGTTCAAGGCCACATACGGCGACGCGTCGTCGTCCGTGCTCTCGGGACGCCTGCTGGCCCTGACCACGGCGGGCGCCATCACGGGCAACCCGGCGGGAACGCCCAACCAGCTGCTGTACAAGTCGTCGTTCTGGACCCGGCTGATCCGCGCGACTGCCGTCACCCCCGGCCCGCGCCGACGTCCATCCCCGACCCCTCGCGAGGACGCATGACGATGCACCGGTATTCCGCCCTTGCCCTGCTGGCGCTGGCCGCCTGCGCGGACGGGGCGCCCACGGCGGCCCGCGCGCCCCGGGCGGCGCCCCTGCTGGCCGCCGCGCCCGCCAGCGCCGTCGAAGGCCGCTACGTCGTGGTGCTGAACGAGGGCGCGGACCCGCGCTCCGTGGCGGCCGTGGCCGGCGTGCATCCCCGCTACGTGTACACGGCGGCCCTCACCGGCTTCGCGGCGGAGCTCAACGCGGGGCAGGTGAACGCCCTGCGGCACAACCCCCACGTGGCGTACGTGGAGCAGGAGCAGCGGTTCGAGGCGCAGACCACGCAGTCGGGGGCCACGTGGGGCATCGACCGCATCGACCAGCGCAGCCGCCCCCTCGGCGGCACGTACACCTACACGGCCACGGGCGCGGGTGTCTACGCCTACGTGCTCGACACGGGGATCCAGACCAACCACCCGCAGTTCGGAACGCGCGCGGCCGTGGCGTACGACGCCCTGGGCGGCGACGGGCAGGACTGCAACGGCCACGGCACCCACGTGGCCGGCACCATCGGCAGCACCACGTACGGCGTCGCCAAGCAGGTGCAGCTGCGCAGCGTGCGCGTCTTCAACTGCTCGGGATCGGGCAGCACCAGCGGCGTGCTGGCGGCCGTGGACTGGGTGCGGCTGAACCGCGTGAACCCGGCCGTGGCCAACATGAGCATCGGCGGGCCGCAGTCCGCCTCGGTCAACACGGCGGTGACCAGCCTGGCCAGCTCGGGCGTGTTCGTGGCCGTGGCGGCGGGCAACAGCAACTCCGACGCGTGCCTGTACTCGCCGTCGGGCGCCGCGGCCGTGTTCACCACGGCGTCGTCGGAAAGCACGGACGCGCGGCGCACCAGCAGCAACTACGGCACGTGCGTGGACGGCTACGCGCCGGGCGGCAGCATCACCAGCACGTGGATCGGCGGCGGCACCAACACCATCAGCGGGAGCAGCATGGCCAGTCCGCACGTGGCCGGCGTGGCGGCGCTGTACAAGCAGACGTACGGCAACGCCTCCACGGCCACCATCGACACGTGGATCAAGAACAACGCGACGGCCAACGTCATCACGGGCAACCCCGTGGGAACGCCCAACCGCCTGCTGTACAAGGCGGCGCTCTGACCCTCGTGAGCGCCGCACCCGCGCGCCGTCCCACCCCCGAGGACGGCGCGCACCCTCACCCCTCTTTTGGGAGGATGCCATGCAGGTGAGCAAGACCGCAGTCACGCTGGGCGCCATTCTGGCCCTGGCGGCGTGCTCGGACCAGTCGCCGGTGGGCGCGCGGGCCACGACGGCCGCGCCGCTCCTTTCGGCCGGCGCCAACGGCATCGAAGGGCAGTACATCGTGGTGCTGAACGAGGGCGCCAACCCCCGTTCGGTGGCGGCCATCGCGGGCGTGGAGCCGGGGTACGTCTACACGGCGGCCCTCAACGGCTTCGCGGCGGAGCTGAACCAGGGGCAGCTGAACGCCCTTCAGCACAACCCCAACGTGGCGTACATCGAGCAGGACCAGACGGCGCAGGCCACGACCACGCAGTCGGGCGCCACGTGGGGGCTGGACCGCATCGACCAGCGCAACCTGCCCCTCAACGGCACGTACGTGTACAACGCCACGGCCAGCAACGTGTACGCCTACGTCATCGACACGGGCATCTACACGGCGCACAGCAACTTCGGCGGCCGCGCGGCGGTGGCCTATGACGCGCTGGGCGGCAACGGGCAGGACTGCAACGGCCACGGCACGCACGTGGCGGGCACCATCGGCAGCGCCACGTACGGCGTGGCCAAGGGCGTGCGCCTGCGGGCCGTGCGCGTGCTCAACTGCCAGGGCAGCGGCACCATCAGCGGCATCGTGGCGGGCGTGGACTGGGTTCGCCTGAACCGCACCAACCCGGCCGTGGCCAACCTGTCGTTGGGCGGCGGCGCGTCGTCGTCGCTCAACACGGCCGTGACCAACCTGGCCAACTCGGGTGTGTTCGTGGCCGTGGCCGCGGGCAACGAGAACCAGAACGCGTGCAACGTGTCGCCGGCCGCCGCCACCGCAGTGACCACGGTGGCCGCCAGCACCAGCACGGACGCCAAGGCCAGCTACAGCAACTACGGCAGCTGCGTGGACCTGTACGCCCCGGGCAGCAACATCACCAGCACCTGGAGCAACGGCGGCACCAACACCATCAGCGGCACGTCGATGGCGTCGCCGCACGTGGCGGGCGTGGCCGCGCTGTACAAGTCGGGCAACACGAGCGCCTCGCAGGCCACGATCGACTCGTGGATCAAGACCAACGCGACGGCCAACGTGATCACGGGCAACATCACCGGCACGCCCAACCGCCTGCTCTTCAAGAGCACGCTGTAAGGGGCTGACCCGGAGCAGGACCGGCGCGCCGTCCCCCCGCGGGGCGGCGCGCCGTCTTCGGCGGCAGGAGCTCTCCTTTGACGATGTAAATTGATGTTTTCTCGAAGGTGATCATCCGGATCCGCCGCCTCTCACCGTCCCTCACAGCATGATGGACGCGGGTCGGGCAGATCCGAATCATCCCTTCCGTTTCGCCGCCGCTCGTCCACTCCACCGTGTCCGATCCTCCCTGTTACGCGAGAAAGGACAGGCAGATGAGATCCATCCCATTCGCCCTTTTCGCCGCGCTGGCCCTGGCCGCCTGCGCGGACGGTCCCTCGCCCGTCGCGGGCATTCCCGCGGACGCGGCGCCCCTGCTGAACGCGGCGCCGGGCCGGGCGCTGGACGGCCGCTACGTCGTCGTGCTGCGCGACGGCGCCGATCCGCGCGCCGTGGCGGCGGTGGCCGGGGTGCATCCGCGTCACGTGTACACGGCCGCGCTCACCGGATTCGCGGCCGCGCTCACCGGATTCGCGGCCGCGCTCAACGCGGGCCAGCTGGCGGCGCTGCGGCACCATCCCCACGTGGCGTACGTGGAGCAGGACCAGTCCGCCGGCGGTGTCCAGCCGCTGGCCGTGCAGGCGGCGCCGCCGTGGGGGCTGGACCGCATCAACCAGCGCGCCCTTCCCCTGGACGGGAACACGGGCGTTCTCCCCACCGCCTCCACCGTGTACGCGTACGTGATCGACACGGGCATCCAGACGGGCGCCACGGGGTTCGGCGGGCGCGCGTCGGTGGCGTACGACGCGCTGGGCGGCAACGGGCAGGACTGCAACGGCCACGGGACAGCGGTGGCCGGGATCATCGGCTCGTCCACCTACGGCGTGGCCAAGGGCGTTCGCCTGCGGGCCGTCCGCGTGCTGGACTGCAACGGCGGCGGCTCGGTCTCCGGCATCATCGCGGGCGTGGACTGGGTGCGGGTGAACCACGTGGACCCGGCGGTGGCCAACCTGTCGCTGAGCGGCGCCCTCTCGTCCGCGCTGAACACGGCCGTCGGCGGCCTCGCCGGCGCGGGCGTGTTCGTGGCCGTGCAGGCGGGCGACAACAACGCGAGCGCCTGCAACTACTCTCCCGCGAGCGCCACGGCGGCCGTGACGGTGGCGGCCAGCACCATCACCGATGCCCGCTGGTCGTTTGGCAACGTGGGCAGCTGCGTGGACCTGTACGCGCCGGGCGTGAACATCCCCTCCATCGGCGGGACCTTCACGGGGACGGGGTTTGCCACGCCGCACGTGACCGGCGCCGCCGCCCTGTACAAGAGCGGCAACCCGGCCGCGTCCACGGCGACCGTCACCGCCTGGCTCAAGAACAACGCGACGCCCAACGTCATCACCGGCAACCCCGCGGGAACGCCCAACCTGCTGCTGTTCATCGGCACCCTGTAACGAGGCCGATGCGGACGGGCGCGGCGCCGGCGCCGTGTCCGATCCTCCCTTCCCCTACGCGAGAAAGGACAGGCAGATGCGATCCATCCCATTCGCCCTTTTCGCCGCGCTGGCCCTGGCCGCCTGCGC
>NZ_DASURI010001007.1:0-7957 GCF_036280135.1 Longimicrobium sp. | reverse complement strand
CCTGTTCCGTGCGGCCTTCCAGGTAGAACGCGCGTCCCGTCTCCCAAACCTCCCCCCGCGTTGGGCGCCAGCTCCGCGCGCGCCAGGCAACGGCGCGCGCATCGGTCGTGACGCCCAGATACACCGCGCCTCCGCAGAGGTGCGCGATCCGAAGCAACGTGGACCGAGGAAGCGCGAGAGGGGCAGCGCTCCATGGGCGAGGGTCTGCGCGACTCCCGTACGCTTTACGCGGCGGCGGGCTCGTAGAGGTGCGGCTGGAAGTCGTCGAACAGGGCCGAGATCTCCCCAGGCTGCCCCAGCTCCGCGACTGCGTCGCGCAACGCATGGTACTTCAGCGCGATCAGCTGGGGGAGCTTGGCCTTGTCCAGCTCCCCCACCCCTTCGCGGACGTACTGGTCGAGCACGAAATCCAGGAAGGCGCGCTGCTGCTCCGTGTAGCGCGAAAAGATCAGCGCGCGGTGCGTCGCCACGCGCTCGCGGCGCGTGATGGGCGCGGAGGCGAAGCGGACATACGCGAGCACGTCGTACAGGTCGCTGTCCTCGGCGTCGATGATGGCGGCGACACTCTTCAGCTCCTCCTCGCGGTAGCCCTTCTCGGCCAGCCCGTCCATCAAGGCGCGGCGCGTGTCGGGGCGGCCCCAGATGCGTCGGAGCTCCGCCTCGTCCTGGAACAGGGCCGGCAGGTCGCCGTACAGCCGCTCGATGAACTCAGCGGCGGAGATGGGCCTGCCGTCCGGGCTCCAGAAGGACGTGGCGACCATGTGCTGGATCGTCCGCTCCTTGCCATCCGCAAGCCGGATCTTCACCCGCGTGGGCCGCCGCGGGCCTCCATCCCGGGGATCTCTCGATTCTTCCTCGGCCACCGGCTGATCGCGCACGGGGCCGCGCACCACTACCTCCGGCTCGGCGGGCTCGCCGTCCCACTCGGGATCGTTGAAGTGCTGATACGCCTTGACGAAGTCGTAGATGGTGAAGTGGTCCTTGCCCTCGAACAGGCGCGTTCCGCGGCCGATGATCTGCTTGAACTCGATCATGGAGTTGATGGGCCGCATGAGCACGATGTTGCGCACGTTCCGCGCATCCACCCCCGTCGACAGCTTCTGCGAAGTGGTGAGGACGGTGGGGATGGTCTTCTCGTTGTCCTGGAACAGCCGCAGCTGGCGCTCGCCCTCCTTGCCGTCGTTTGCGGTGACACGCACGCAGTAGTTGGGATCCCTGCTCGCCTTTATCTGGTTGACGAGATCGCGCACGGCGAGCGCGTGGTCCTGCGTGGCGCAAAAGACGAGCGTCTTTTGCCGCTGGTCGATCAGCTCCATGAAGAGGCGAACCCGATAGCCCTCCCTCTCCTTGATCTCGATGATCCGGTTGAAGTCCTTCTCCACGTAGCGCCGGCCCTCCTCCAGCTCTCCCTCCACGAGGTGGTCGTCGGAGGTGTAGACGTACTCGTCGAGCGTGGTGGAGATCTGCCGGACCTTGAAGGGCGTGAGAAAGCCGTCGTTGATGCCTTCCTTGAGCGAGTACGTATAGACGGGCTCGCCAAAGTAGGCGTACGTGTCCGCGTTGTCCGTGCGCCGGGGGGTGGCCGTCAGGCCCAGCTGCACGGCGGGCTCGAAGTAGTCCAGGATGCCGCGCCACGTGCTTTCGTCGTCGGCCCCGCCGCGGTGGCACTCGTCGATGACGATGAAGTCGAAGAAGTCGCGCGGATACGCGCCAAAGCTGGGCGCCGGGTTTCCCGCGGCGTCCGTGCCCGACATGAAGGTCTGAAAGATGGTGAAAAAGACGCTGGCGTTCCTGGGCACCGCTTTCTTCTTGCGGATCTCGGCGGGGGTGATGCGCGCCAGGGCGTCTTCCGGAAACGCGGAGAACGCGTTGTAGGCCTGGTCCGCCAGGATGTTGCGGTCCGCCAGGAACAGGATGCGGGGCTGCCGCGTGGGCTGGCGGCCCAGGTTCCACCGGCCTTTGAACAGCTTCCAGGCGATCTGGAACGCCACGAACGTCTTGCCCGTGCCCGTGGCCATGGTGAGCAGGATGCGGTCTTCGCCCGCCGCGATCGCCTCCAGCACGGCGTCGATGGCCTTGTGCTGGTAGTAGCGCCCCTCCCACGCGCCGCCGCGGTCCTCGAACGCCACGTCGGCAAAGCGCTCGCGCCACAGGTTGGGCTGGGTGAACGTGTCGCTCCACATTTCTTGTGGCGAGGGATACGTATCGACATATCCCTCGGCCCCGGTCTCCATGTCGACGCGGTAGATGCGCACGCCATTGGTGGAAAAGGCGAAGCGCGCGCCCAGCATGTCGGCGTAGCGCTTGGCCTGGCCCAGCCCCTCGGTGGGGTGCGCGTCGCGCTTCTTGGCCTCGATGACGCCCAGCTTGTGGTCGCGGTACGTCAGCACGTAGTCCGCGATGTCCCTGGTGCCGCGCCGTCCGCCGCCGATCAGCTGTCCCGCCGTGATCCCGACTTCGCGCCGAACGCGGCTCGCGTCCACGACGCCCCAGCCGGCGTCGCGAATCGCGGGGTCGATCAGCTCGGCTCGCGTCTCGGCCTCGTTCATACCGAGGCGAGCTCCCGCTCGGCCGCCTTGGCGGTCAGCTCGCCCGTGAACGCCTTCTGCAGGACGGAGTGCTTGAGTTCCGTGAGTGCGGCGAGTTTAGATCGATAAGCAGTTTCAAGTGCGGATGACTCTGCTTCCATAGACCTTAAAGTCTCGACGATCGCGTGTTGTTCCGATATAGAGGATGGAAAGCTGATGAACAATTTCTTCAACCGGCTCGCTTTGATCCCTTGAGCAGTGGCACCAGTAGCTTCGGCATGGATTTTTTCCTGAAGCGCGCGAGACAACAGCATGAATTTCAGAAACTCCGGATCAAGAGTATTGCGATCCGGGCTCATGATGATGATTCTCTGGGCAAAAACGACTCGTTCGTCTGTATCCAATTGAGCGACGTTTCCCAAAGGAGCTTCGGTAGTGAAAATTATGTCACCAACTCTGGGAATACCTCTTGTCATCCATTTTTTGTAGGTTGCGGGATCCACATATTCCTCAGGAGTCGCTTGGAGAAAGCCCATCTTTACGTTCTTAGCGGTAATAAGTCGCACGCCGCTTGCTGCTTTCTCCGGAGTCCTACCCCGATAATCTATGAAATCGGTGTGATCTTCAACTCTTCCCGTAATCCATCCTGCTACATCGCGACGGAAGGTGCTGTCTAAGTGACTAATGAACAACTCGCGCGCGTTATCCAGACTCCTCTGGGTGTTCGCTACCACCGTGTTGATCCCAGTAAACACCTCATCAAGAATAGCGACAATCTGCTTCTGCTCGGCCAAGGTTGGTACGGGGAGTAGAAGAGACTTCAAGAATGGCATACCAACCCCTTGCACTGTGGCGCCAGTACCGCTCCGTTTCAGAAGTGGGGCGATACTTTGTAGCCATCGGAAGAGATACAATTCGTTGAGAGCGGAAGGCTGCTTCGGAATAGCCGCGCGGATGTCTTGATTTATCGCGGTATCTTGATCCAATACACACACCTTTCCTAATCCAACGCGAGTGGCGAAGATCACATTCCCACTAGGGATCACATTCGTCGAACTATTACGTACTGCCTCTTCCGTAATGGCCCGCTCGGTTTGGGAAAGGCGTTCCGAATTCATGTCGCGGACTGTAGCCCAAGGAATTGTTCCGGAATAGAATTCCTTGTTCGAACTGGTTGGCGTTCCACCTCCAACGAGCTCGCATACTTCGCCTAAGCGCCTGAGATTCCACGTCATCAAACAAGCTCCCGAATTCCGGACAATATCATCACACTTTCCGCATCCAGTGCCGCAATCTCACTCAGGATTTCGCGAGGATCGCGCAGCAGAACTTTCTCGGATGCGTTCGGATTGCGCACCGAGAGATCGAAGCTCATCCGGTCCACGTCTTCCATCTTCACCGTCCACGACCGCTCGGAAGGTGCAAACGATGCTTGCAACGTGACGAACTCCTCGAGATCGTCATCATTGAGCGCGTTCGTTTTACCGAGATTTCGGCCTGGAGTAAGCTGGTAGTACCAGATCTTCCGCGTAGGCGCGCCCTTCTCAAAGAAGAGCACGACGGTCTTCACGCCCGCGCCCTGGAATGTGCCGCTGGGGCAGTCGAGAATCGTGTGCAGATTGCAGCTGGTCAGCAGCTCCTCGCGAAGCGCGCGCGACGCGTTGTCGGAGTTGGAGAGAAACGTGTTCTTGATGACGATGGCCGCCCGCCCGCCGGCCTTGAGCGACTTGATGAAGTGCTGCAGAAAGAGGAACGCCGTCTCACCCGTCTTGATCGGGAAATTCTGCTGGATCTCCGGGCGCTCCTTTCCGCCGAACGGCGGATTGGCGAGAATGACCTCGTAACGATCCTTTTCCTCGATATCCGCCAGGTTTATCGCCAGCGTGTTGACGTGCTGGATGTTGGGCGTATCGATGCCATGCAGGATCATGTTCATGATCGCAATGACGTACGCCAGCGACTTCTTTTCCTTGCCGTAAAACGTACGGTTCTTCAGCGTGTCGAGCTGATTCGTCGTGAGGTCATCCTTGCGCAGGTAGTCGTACGTCTCGCACGGGAACCCCGCCGAGCCCACTGCGCCGTCATAAACGCGCTCGCCAATGACGGGCTTTACCACCCGGATCATGGCGCGGATGAGCGGACGCGGCGTGTAGTACTCGCCACCGTTGCGCCCGGCGTTGCCCATCCGCTGGATCTTGCCTTCGTACAGCTGCGAAAGCTCGTGCTTCTCCTTCTGCGTGCCGAAGCGTAGCGTGTCCACCAGGTCCAGCGCGTCGCGCAGGCTGTATCCGCTGCGGAACTTGTTGCGGATCTCGCCAAAGATCTCGCCGATCTTGTACTCGAGGGTTTCCGCGCTCGGAGCCCGGCGCCGAAAGCCCTCCAAGTACGGGAACAGGTCGTTGTTCACGTACGCGATCAGGTCGTCGCCCGTGAGCGCGCGGTCCTTGTCCAGCTGTCCGTCCGCCGCGCGGGGCGCCGCCCAAGAGGACCACCGGTGCGGCTCGTCGATGACGTACTCGTACGACCGGCCCACCAGCTCGGCCTCCATGGCCCGCTCGCGTTCGAGATCGTCGAGGTACTTCAGAAAGAGCAGCCACGACGTCTGCTCCGTATAGTCCAGCTCGGACGAACATCCTGCTTCCTTCCACAGGACGTCGTCGATGTTCTTGAAGGTCTGCTCGAACATGGAAACGTAGGGCCCAGGCTTTCAGGGCGGGGTGTGCGGAGCGGCTTGCGACTCACGGATGCGGCACGGCGGGGGTGCGGCCCGGAGGTGTAAGAAACGTATAATACTGCGGCGGCGTCCACAGCGGCAACTGGTAGTCCGTGGCTGCTGAGGAGGCAAAAAATTGAGAGAACCCGTCGAAACGCGCGATCGTACCTGACCCAATCGGGACGGGGTGTCTCGTAGCGGGATCAACGAGAGCGGCCGTTCGACGGTGGCGGAAATACGAGAGCCCCGGCGCCTTTGTATCGGCACCGGAGCTCTGGCTGCTTGGCTTTCGACGTGTCAGTTGGCGCTCAATCCATCATCCGCGCCTGCCTGCGAACCGAACAAGGAGACGTCGCGAGCGAACGCGGCGCCCGTCAGGCGCCGAAGGAGACCGGCTGGCCGGCCTCGAGCTGCGCGAGCGCCTTGCCGCAGCGCTCGCCCCACAGGTTGAAGCGGTTGGCCTGGAACCCCGTCCGCCACGCCTCCGCCGCCTGTTCCGTGCGGCCTTCCAGGTAGAACGCGCGTCCCGTCTCCCACCAGGCCTCCAGCATGTTGGGCGCAAGCTCCAGCGTGCGCCCAAAGAAGGCGCGCGCGTCGTCGTACATCTCGCGCTCCAGATACACCAGGCCCATGTAGAGGTGCGCGTACATCTGCGCCTTGCGGTCGCTTTCCTGCCGGATGGCCTTGCTGAGGTGCTCAATGGCCTCGCCAAAGATGCCCTTCTTGAGGCAGATGTACCCCAGGTTCACCCGCGCCAGCGGGTTGTTGGGGTCCTTCATGAGCACCTTGTAGTAGGTCATGAGCGCGTCGTCGTACTGCTCGCGCAGCATCTGCGCCCACCCCAGCAGGCTTTCCGTCTGCGGGTCGTTGGGGGCCAGCTCCAGGGCGCGCTCCAGCTCCTTCACCGCCCGCTTGGCATCTCCCGAGGCGATGGCGCTCCACCCCCGCTCCACGTACGTGCTGCTGCCGATGTGGTCCGCCACCATGGTCTGCCCGCGGGGCGCGGCGGGCGCCGGCGCGGGGAGGGCCTTGTAGCGCTCCACGAGCCCGCGGATGCGCTCCTTGAGGGCCGTGAGCCCGTCGATGGCCGCCTCCGTCTCGCGAAAAAAGCCCACGATGTCGCCGCGCAGGGCCTCGCGGTCGCCGGCGCCGGCCGTGTCCAGGCGGGCGTCGATGGCCGAGAAGCGCGCCTCCAGCGCGTCCAGCAGCTCCTGCGCGGTCATTCGCCGGCGCCGGGCTCCGCGGACGCGGGCACCAGCTCCGCGTCCTCCAGGGCGATGCGCTCCTCGCTGCTCAGGATGCGGTCCAGGTCGAGGAGGATCACCAGCCGCCCCTCCAGCCGCACGATGCCGCGGACGAACTCCGCCGCCAGCCCCTTGATGTACGCCGGCGGCGCGCTGATGGCCGTCTCGGGCGCGCGCAGCACCTCCGTCACGCTGTCGACGACGAGGCCCAGGCGCTCCCCGCCGAACTCCACGAGGACGATGCGCGTCTCCTCGTTGTACGCAAAGTCGCGCACCTCGAAGCGGCGGCGCAGGTCGATGACGGGCACCACGGCGCCGCGCACGTCCAGCACGCCCTCCACGAAGGCCGGCGCGCGGGGCACGGGCGTGACGCCCTGCCAGCGCAGGATCTCGTGCACCGTGAACACGTCCAGCCCGAACTCCTCGCCCCCCACCTTGAAGGTGACGAGCTGCACCTGCGGCACGGCCGCCTGACGAACGTTCCTCACGATGGGTCCCCGCGGTCCAGGGTGGTGCGCTCGCGAAGGATCTCCGCGAGGTCGATCAGGTTCACCAGTCCAATCTTCAGCCGGGCCACGCCCAGCACGTACGCGTCGCGGTCCCCGCCGGTGTGGGGCGCGGGACGGATGGCGTCCGCGGGCACCTCCAGCACCTCGTGCACGGCCTCGGCCGCCACGCCCAGCCGCGCGTCGCCCAGCCCGATGACAAGGATGGACGGCACGGCCGCGTCCAGCGACAGCCCCAGGGCGGGCGCCACGTCCATCACGGGCACCATCTCGCCCCGCAGCAGCAGCACGCCCAGCAGGTGCGGCGGCACGTCCGGCAGGGGATGCACGGCGCGCTTCGTCACCACCTCCTCCACGAGGCGGATGTCGCAGCCGTGCAGCTCGCCGCCCAGGCGGAACGCCACGGCCCGCGCGCCCTCGCCGCGGTCCAGCAGGGCGCGAAAGTCCAGCCCGGCGGCGGGCGCGTCGGCGTCAGGCATCGCTCGCGGCGTGGGAAGTCGGCGAGGACGCGCGCAGGTCCACCCCGCGCTCGATCCCCGTGTGGATGTGGTCCAGGGGCATCACGGCGTCCGCCGTCCTGGCGGCCGCGGCGGGCATGCCGTAGATGACGGACGAGGCCTTGTCCTGCGCGATGCCGTAGCCGCCGGCGTCCACCATCCGCCGCAGCCCCTCCGCGCCGTCCTTGCCCATCCCCGTCAGCACCACGCCCACGGAGCGCGCGCCGTAGACCTCCGCCACGCTGGCGAACAGGTGGTCCGCCGCGGGGCGCACGCCCCACAGCGTGGGCGACTGGTCCAGCGCGATGCGCACGTCGGCGCCGTCGCGGACCACGCGCATGTGCCAGTCGCCGGGGGCCAGGTACACGTGGTCCGCGCGGACGACGTCGCCGTCCACGGCCTCCGTCACCCGCAGCCCGCCCAGCCCGTCCAGCCGCTCCGCGAACGACCGCGTGAAGCGCGCGGGCAT
>NZ_DASURI010001006.1:0-13266 GCF_036280135.1 Longimicrobium sp. | reverse complement strand
TGGGGCAGTCCGCGCAGGCGGACTTCGTGCCTTTCCAGCGGCGAATTCATTCGCTCCGGCTGGGGGACGGTCTTACCGGATCAGATCCGCGATGGACATCCATCCCCCGGGGCTGGATGCCGACCTCCCCTCCCAATTCCTGAAGCAGCGCCTCCACCCATCCGCCCTGTCGTACCTTCTCACCCCCGTACCTTCGTACCCGAGCGCGCGCCGCCTCACTTCCACACTTCCACACTCACGCACTCACGCACTCACGCACTCACGCACTTCCCCTCCCTCACGCACTTCCGGCCGCCGCCGCCACCTCGGGCTTGGCCTTGAAGTCCGCGTCGGGCGTGAAGTCCTCGCCGGGGTTGATGAAGCGGTCGCTTTCCAGCGCGTACTGGCGGTCGTGCAGGTCCCGGTAGCGGCCGCCCAGCGCCATGAGCTGCGCGTGGTTGCCGCGCTCCACGATCTCGCCGTTCTCCAGCACCAGGATCTGCTCCGCGCTGCGGATGGTGCTCAGCCGGTGCGCGATGACGAACGCCGTGCGCCCCTGCCGCAGCCGCCGCAGCCCCTCCTGGATCTTGTACTCGCTCTCGCTGTCCAGCGAGCTCGTGGCCTCGTCCAGGATGAGGATGCGCGGATCCGCCAGCAGCGCCCGCGCGATGGCGATGCGCTGCCGCTGCCCGCCGCTGAGCTTGATGCCCCGCTCGCCCACCACCGTGTCGTATCCCTCGGGAAAGCCCCGGATGAACTCGTCCGCGTTGGCCAGCCCCGCCACCTCCTCGATCTCCGCCCGCGTGGCGTCGGGGCGCGCGAAGCGGATGTTGTCGGCCACGGTGCCGTCGAACAGGAAGTTCTCCTGCAGCACCACGCCCAGTTGTGCGCGGTAGTCCGAGAGCCGCAGCCCGCCCAGGTCGCGCCCGTCGATCAGCACGCGGCCCCGGGTGGGCCGGTTGAACGCCATCACCAGGCTCACGAGCGTGCTCTTGCCGGACCCGCTGCTGCCCACGAGCGCCGTCGTGGTCCCCGCGGGCACGTCCACGTCGATGCCCTTGAGCACCGGCTGGCCCTCGTTGTACTCGAACCACACGTCGTCCAGCCGCACGTGGCCCTCGATGCGGCGCACGGGCTCGCGGTCGCGGTCCTCCTGGTCTTCCGTCCGCATCTCCATCACCTCGCGGATGCGGTCCAGCCCCGCGAACGCCTCGCTCACCTGCGTGCCGATGCTGGCAATCTGCATCACCGGCGCGGCCAGCATCCCCGTGAAGATGAGGTACGAGAACAGCCCGCCCAGCGTCATGGTCCCGTTGAGCACCGAGCGGCCGCCGATCACGATGAGCGCCAGGCTCACGGCGCCGATGACCACCGTCGACACGCTGGTGATGGCCGACACGCCCGTGATGGAGCTGGCGATGTTGCGGAACAGGCGGTGCGCGCCGCGGGCAAAGACGCGGTCCTCGCGCTTTTCCGTGCCGTACGCCTTGACCACGCGAATGCCCCCCAGCGTCTCCGTCAGCCGGCCATTCACCTGCGCCGTGATCTCGCCGCGCTCGCGAAAGATGGGGCGCAGCCGCTTGAAGGTCACGCTCATCGCGAAGCCGAACGCGATGAGGATGACCACGATGGCCACCGTCATCACCCAGTTCAGGTACAGCAGCGCGCCCAGGGCGAGAATCGCCGTGAACACGCCGCCCACCAGTTGCACGATGCCCGTGCCCACCAGGTTGCGGATGCCCTCCGCGTCGTTCATTACGCGGGACACCAGCACGCCCACCTGCGTGCTGTCGAAGTAGCGGATGGGCAGGCGGGTGATGTGGTGCTGCACGCGCCGGCGCATGTCGGTGATGGCCCGCTGCGCCGTCACGCTGATCACCTGCGACAGCGCGTAGCTGGTGACGCCCTGGACGAGCGTGGACACGAGCACGGCGCCGGCCAGGGGCAGCAGCAGCGACGGCCGGCCGTGGCCGGGCGCCAGCACGTTGTCCACCAGGAACTTGGCCGCGCCGGCGGGCACCAGCCCCGCCAGGCGGCTCACCAGCATGAGCGCCAGGCCAAGGCCCAGGTAGCGCCGGTGGTTCCACATCAGCCGGCGGGCCTCGGCCCAGGCCTGCGCGCTGGGCAGCTTCTTCTTTTTCTTCGCGGGTGCGGACGGTGCCGCCATGGTGCCTCCGGGAAAGGTCAGTCTTCGGCCGCGCGGGCGGGCCGGCGGCGCCGGTCGCGCGCGGGCCACCCCGCGTCCTCCATCACGCCGTCCGCGGCCGGGCGGCGCGGGGCTTCCAGCGGCGCGGCCTCCTCGGGCGCGCCCACGGCGTCGAACTGCGGCACGGCCGCCGTGGCCGCCGCGGGGCGCAGGCGGCGGATGAGGTACAGCGTCAGCAGCGTAGCGACGATGGCCAGCAGCCCCACGCGCGAGTAGCCCGTGAGCGGCTGCCCTTCGCCGCCGCCGATCATCAGCCCGGCCACGTACGACGCCGCGCCCGCCGCGCCCTGCTGGATGCTGCTGTTCAGGCTCATGAACCCGCCGCGGCGCCGCGGCTCCACCACGCCCGTCACCAGCGCCGTCACGCTGATCATCCGGCCGCTGGCCATCACCATCATCAGCGTGGTCACGGCCAGGATCACGGGCAGCTCCACGCGCGGCAGGTTGGTCACCAGGGCGATGGGCACCAGGCTCAGCACGGCCGTGAGCGTGAACACCCGCGCGTGGCCAAACCGGTCCGCCAGCGGGCCAAACACCAGCGGGCCCGTCAGCAGCGTGGCCAGGCCGCCCACCAGGTACATCAGCGCGAGCTTGTCCTCCGCCATCCCCACGTTGGTCGTGAGGTACGGCGCCAGGAAGGGGACCACGGTAAACGCGCTGAACATCACCGCGATGGTCAGCAGGAACGCGTTGATGTGCGACGGGTGCTTGCCGACTTCCCACAGCTCGCGAAAGGGCGAGGGGTCGTCCGCGCGGCGGCCCGTCAGGTGGGCGGCCATGGGCGGCAGCGCCAGCAGGCCGATGACGAAGACGACCGCCGTCACGCCCGCCAGGAAGCGGAACGGCATCTCCCACGTGTAGTTCTCCGCCAGCCACAACCCCAGCGGAAGGCCCAGGACGGAGGCCGCGCTGAACGCGCCCATGACGACGCCCATGGCCGTGCCGCGGCGCTCGGCGCGGATCTGGTCGCCCACGATGGCGAACACGACGCCCGCCAGCACGCCGCCGAACGCGCCCGCCACGATGCGGGCCGCCATCAGCAGCCAGTAGCTTTCGACGAGGCCGCACAGCAGCGTGCCGAAGCCGAACCCGGCCAGCAGGAACAGCAGCATGCGCTTGCGGTCAAAGCGGTCCATGTACGCCGCCGCCACCAGGCCGCTCACGGCCGCGCTGAACGTGTACGCCGACACCAGCAACCCGAACTTGCTGGGCGACACGTGCAGCGACCGCATCAGCATGGGCGACAGCGGCATGATGATGACGAAATCCAGGATGTGGCAGAACTGCACGGCCGTGAGCATCAGCAGCAGCAGCCACTCGCGGGCGGTGAACACGTGGGTCAGGCGACGGGCCATGGGCGATCGATCTTCCGATGAAGCAAGTGATTGAGACTACGGTGCCGTCGTCGGCCGGTCCGGTGATGACGAGGCCGGGTCCGACGACGGCTTGAACGGCAACTGCGACGGGAGCGCCGTGCGTCGTGCGGATTGGGGCGGCTCTCGCCGGCAGCAGCCTGCCCCTCTCCCGGCCTCTCCCCGCTCGTTCCTCGCGGAGAGAGGAGACCCGCGCTAACGCGCGATGTCGACCCCGGTGCAGGATCCTGCCCGGGCCACCTCCCTCCCCCACGCAGTTTGTGGGGGAGGGTCGGGGAGGGGGGCGCTCGCCCTCCGCCGGCCCTCCGCATTCCACACAATCCGGCCGAACCGTCCCCATACACCCCATCACGAAAACGGCTCCGCCCGCCGGACGCGGGTCCGGCGGGCGGAGCACGTGCATCCCCTCACGCCGCCGCGCCGGCGACAACCAGGCGCGGCGCCGTAAAGCGGGGCTCCTCCTCCGTCCGCCGCGTTCGGGACCGCGATCCGGCAAAGTGCTCCGCCTCCAGCCCCAGCAGCTCCGCCGTCACCTCCCACGCGCGCAGGGCCAGCTCCCCGTCACGCGCCGTCCGGGACCACTCCACCGCCTTGCCCCTGGGATCCAGCAGCGCCCCGCCCTGCACGTCGCGCGAGGTGGCCGCCACCACGCTGGACCGCGCGGCGGCCTCCGCCGTGCGGCGCCGCCCCATGCGCCGCAGCAGCGGCCACGCCAGCCGCAGCGACGCCGGCAGCATCTCCGGCACGATGGCGCCCGACATCTCCGTCGCCGCCATTCCCGGGTCCGCCGCGATCACAGTGATCCCCGTGCCGCGAAGGCGCCGCGCCAGCTCGTTGGTCCACAGCAGGTTGAGCAGCTTGGCGCGGCCGTACGCCTCCAGCCCGCGGTAGCCGCGCGCGGACTGCAGGTCGTCCCAGCGCGGGCGCACCCAGCGGTGCGCGCCGCTGCTCACGTTCACGATCCGCGCGGGGGCGGAGCGGCGCAGCAGCGGCAGCAGCAGGTGCGTGAGCAGCGCCGGCGACAGGTGCGTCATGGCCAGCGTCGCCTCCATGCCGTCCATTGTCTCGCGCCGCTCCGCGTACAGTCCCGCGGCGTTGTTCACCAGCAGGTCCAGCCGCTCGTGCGCCGCGGCGATGCGCTCCGCCAGCGCGCGCACCTCGTCCAGCGACGAGAGGTCCGCCGTCATCAGCTCCACGTCGGGGTTGCCGCTCTGGCAGCGGATGCGCTCCACCGCCTCGCGCCCCCGTGCCTCGTCGCGGCCCACGACCGTCACGGCCGCGCCGAGCTTCGCGAGCCCCAGCGCCGTCTCCAGGCCAATGCCCCCGGTGCCCCCCGTCACCAGGGCCGTCTTGCCCACCAGCGGCGGCGCGCTCACGCGTCCCCCCGCACGGCCGAGAGCCGCGGGCGCGGTGCGCGCGCGGGCTCCGTCTCCGTCACCACCCGCGCGGGGCGGATGATGATGCCGTACGCCTCTTCCCCCTCGTCCCGCTGCGCCGCCAGTCGCGCCGCGCTGATGCGCCCCCGCGGCGCCGAAAGCAGTACCACCATGGCCGGGTCCCTCCCCTCATCCCCGTTCAGGTCCCGCCGGCCCGCGCGGCCGGCGAGTGCATCGTTCGTCATCCACCGTCCGTCAGGCCGCGTTCGCGGTCTCCAGCACCGGGTAGTCCGTGTAGCCGTGCGCGCCGCCGCCGTAGAAGGTGGCCCGGTCCGGCGCGTTGAGCGGCGCGCCCGTCCGCAGGCGCTCCGGCAGGTCCGGGTTGGCCAGGAACGCCGTGCCAAAGCTCACCAGCTCCGCCCGGCCGGACGCGATCGCGGCATTCCCGGTCTCGGCGTCGTATCCGCCGTTGGCCATCACGGGTCCGCGGAACACCGCCTTGAGTACGGGGGTGATGCGCCCGCCGGACGCCTGCTCCGTCACCGGCTCCACCACGTGCAGGTACGCCAGGCCAAAGCGGTTGAGCACGTGGGCCGCCGTGCTGAACGTGGACACGGGGTCCGAGTCGCGCATGCCGTTGTACGTGCCCGTGGGCGAAACGCGCACGCCCACCCGCTGGCCGCCCCACACGTCCACCACCGCCCCCGTCACCTCGGCCAGGAACCGCGCGCGGTTCTCGGGGCTTCCGCCGTAGCGGTCCGTGCGGTGGTTGCTGCCGTCGCGCAGGAACTGGTCGATGAGGTACCCGTTGGCGCCGTGCAGCTCCACCCCGTCAAATCCCGCGCGGTACGCCCGCCGCGCGCCGTCGGCGTACTGCTCCACGATGCCCGCGATCTCGTCCGTCCCCAGGGCCCGCGGCGTCACGAAGGGCACGGGGCCGGCGGCCGTGTACAGCATCTCCCCCGCGATGCCGATGGCCGACGGCGCCACGGGCAGCGCCCCGCCCGGCTGCAGGCCCGGGTGCGACACCCGGCCCACGTGCCACAGCTGCAGGAAGATGCGCCCGCCCCGCGCGTGCACGGCGTCGGTGATGGCGCGCCAGCCCCGCTCCTGGGCGTCGGTGTGGATGCCCGGCGTGTCGGGATAGCCCACGCCCTCGGGCGCCACCTGCGACCCCTCGGTGACGAGGAGCCCGGCGCCCGCGCGCTGGGTGTAGTACTCGGCCATCAGGGGCGTGGGCACGTTGCCCTCGCCGGCGCGGCTGCGCGTCATGGGCGCCATCACCACCCGGTTGCGCAGCTCGTACGGCCCAAGCCGGTACGGCGTAAAGAGGTTGGGCCCGCGGTCCTCAGCCATCGTCGTCATCCCTCGCGTTGATCCCTGGAGGGAACCACCCGCCGACGCTCTCCATCTATCGTCGAACCAGGCGTCCCGTTTTCGACATCCCGACCGCGGCGGATGCGCCACGATCCCGTCACCTAATTGCAACCAAACAAGTTACAGATTGGGACACACGTCGCCCGCGCGCATCCCGCCGACCGCGTGTCAGCGGCCGATGGGGCGAAGGGCGTTGGAGACGTCGCGCGCGGCGCGGCCCCGCTGCAACCGGACCACCTGCGACGTCACCTGCCCGGGGCGCACCGTCACGCGCCGCTCCTGCACCGTGTACCCGTCGCGCGTGGCGCGCAGCGTGTACGTGCCGGGCGCCACCCCGGCGAACTGGAAGCCCCCCGTGTTCCCCGACACCGTCTCGCGGGCTCCCTCCGCGGCGCCCTGCGGCACGAGCGTGACCCGCGCCTCGGCCACGGGGTTCCCCACCCCGTCCGTCACCCGTCCCAGCACCCGCGCATCCTGCCCCCACAGCGGGCCGGCGCCCCCCAGCACCAGCCCCGCCACCACACCCAGCACCCGCAACCCCCGCCTGACGACCGCCGCTGCGTTCATCATTCCCCTCCGGTCCCCTCGGTGTCCGGTCCCGCCATCTGTATCCGTGGCGGTTACGGATTGCTCCACGAAAAAACGCCGTCTACGCGCGGCCCCCCACCGCCGCGGCGCCCAGCTCCGCCTCCACGCATCCCCCCGAATGCGGCTTGGATTCCACGCACCCCCCGGCCCGCGTGCGCACCTCGCGTCCTACGTCGGCGATGGTCACGTCGGCCAGCACGGACTGCATGGCCTGGTGCGCCTGGCAGAACACGTCCTGCAGCACCCCCCGGATGTTGCTGCCGATGTCGCAGTTGCGGCACGGGTCGGCGTGCACGGCGAAGAGGTCTTCCTTTTCCTCCACGGCGCGGTACACGTCCAGCATGGTAATGCGGTCCGGCTCGCGCGCCAGCTGCGCGCCGCCACCCACGCCGGGCTGCACGTTCACGATGCCCGCGTTGCGCAGCGCGCCCACGATGCGGCGCACGACGACGGGGTTGGTGTTCACGCTGCTGGCGATCCGCTCCGACGTGACGGGCTCCTCGCGCCGCCACGCCAGGTACGCGAGCACGTGCACCGCCACCGCCACCCTGCTGCTGATCGTAGACATCTGGGCTCCATTCTGAAACTGTAACCAGTCTAGTATCGGATTCACCGGCTGTCAACGGTTCTCCCTCCGTCGAGTCCTCGGACGGGCGGGCTTTTCCTGATTTTCTCACGCAGAGCCGCGGAGGACGCAGAGAACTGCAACTGCTTTTTCACGCAGAGGGAGCAGGGGCAGCAGAGGAACTGATTCGAAGGGATTTCGAGAGGATCGGGGGTTATGGGTCAACCGCACCATGTGGCCGATGCGTTGCGAGCGCATCTTCCATCACGAAGCGCCGGGCAGCACCGACGGCGGCGCTAAGCAGCAGCCTTGAAACACGTTGGGAGCCCGCCTCGTAGTTCCGCCCCGTGCGGGATGATGGGCAACGCTCCCGCCGCCGCGGACGCGAGAAGTCCGCCACCAGCGACCGAAAAACGTACCATGTTCTCCATAGCCCGCACCGCCTTTGCCCTGCTGACCGTTGCCCTGGCCGCCCTCCCGGCGCAGGCCCGCGCGCAGACCCCCATGGAGATCGTCGTCAACATCCCGGCCGGCCGGCTGGACGTGTTCCAGGCGGGCGAGCGCATCCGCACCTACCCGGTGTCGGTGGGCACGGCCCGGCACGCCACGCCCACGGCGCAGGCCAGCGTGCAGCGCATGGTGTGGAACCCGTCGTGGACGCCGCCCGAGAGCGACTGGGCCCGCGACGAGCGGCCGGCCGCCCCCGGGCCCAACAACCCCATGGGCCGCGTGAAGATCCACCTGTTCCAGGACTACTACGTCCACGGAACGCCGGCCCGCAACGAGCGGCACCTGGGCCGCCCGGCCTCGCACGGCTGCATCCGCATGCGCAACGCGGACGTGATGGAGCTGGCCCGGCTGGTCCTGCGCGCCGACGGCGCCCCGGTGAGCGACGAGGCCATCCAGGGCCTCATCGACAACCCGCGCCGCACGCGTGAGATGCGCCTCTCCGGCCGGGTGCGGGTGCGCATCGAGTACAAGCTGGCCGAGGTGGGCGCCGACAGCGTGACGCTGCACCCCGACGTGTACGGCCGCGCGCAGGGCCGCTACACCGCCCGCGTGTCCGAGGAGCTGCGCACACTGGGCGCGGACCCGGCGGTCCTGCAGCACGCCGCCATCACGCGCGCGCCCACGACGGCGGTGCAGATCGCCCGGCTGCCGCAGATCATGCCGGTCCCCGGCGCCCCCGCCGTGACCGCCTCCAGCCTGGATGTCGCGCTCCGCTGATCCTCCGCCTCACGCGGACGAAATCGAGGGGCAGGGAGACACGCCGTCTCCCTGCCCCTCGTCGCATCTCCAGAGCAACTGATTTCTCACGCAGAGCCGCAGAGGCGCAGAGTACTTCGTCCGCGCGATGAAGTACTCTGCGTCCTCTGCGGCTCTGCGTGAGAAATCAGTTTTCGGTTGCTTTAGAACGCCGCGCGGATGCCCAGGGTCAGCGTGCGGCCGGGGACCACGGTGAGGTTGTCGGGCTCGCCGCGCTGGTGGTTCAGCAGGTTCTCGCCCAGCAGCACCAGCGTCACCCCGCCGGGTACGTCCAGCGTCGTCGTGGCGTTCAGCCGCGTCACGCCCTCGTACGCGCGCCAGTAGCCGCGCAGGTTTCCGCCATCCACCGCGCCGCGTGACCAGTCGCGCGCCAGGGCCATGCGATCGTAGTTGATCCAGTCGAACGCCCGCGTCCCCGTCAGCGACGCCGTCCAGCCGTCGCCCGCGTAGGCACCCGTGAGCGCCAGCGTGCGCGCGGGCACCTCCAGCATGCGGTCGCCCATCCGCAGGTCGCCCGTGTAGCCATCCGCAAGGCGCCGCACGCGGCTGTCCACGGCCGCGAACGCGCCCTCCAGCGACAACCGACCCAGGAGCGCGCGGCCTTCCATCTCCCACCCGCGGTTGGAGATCTGCCCCACGTTCTGCAGGTCGTATCCGCCGCTGCGCCATCCGCCGTCCATCACCGCCACGGCCGGCCGCGCC
Source organism: Longimicrobium sp. (assembly GCF_036280135.1). Taxonomy (GTDB): domain Bacteria; phylum Gemmatimonadota; class Gemmatimonadetes; order Longimicrobiales; family Longimicrobiaceae; genus Longimicrobium. The sequence continues at coordinate 3,834 of NZ_DASURI010001006.1, read as the reverse complement.
ACGCGCTGCACCAGGCCCGACGCCAGCTGGTCGTACGCCGTCACCTGCAGCGCGAGCAGGCCGCCCAGCGCCAGGTCCAGCCCGCCCTCGATCCCCGACTGCTCCTCGGGCGCCAGGTACGCGTTGTTCAGCCCGTACCAGCGGTCGACCGTCTGCGCGGGCATCCGCGCCGGCCGTACGCCCTTGCCGTACGCCGCGCGCAGCTTGAGCGTGGCGTCGCCACCCAGCTCCGCCACCCACGCGGCGCCCAGCACGGGCAGGGCCGCGTAGCGCGCGCCGCCCGCGATGCCGCCGTTCTGCTCCACGCGCAGGCCCGCCGTCAGGTGCAGCCGATCGTCCACCGTGGCGCCGGCCTGCGCGGCCAGCGCCGTCGTCCGCAGGGAGGCCACGAGCGGCGCCTGGTCGCGCGCCCACCCCGTCGCGGCGCCCTCCGCGCGAATCACGGACGCGGGCTGGGCCACCTGCTCGCGCAGGGTGGAATGCTCGGCGCCCAGCGTGACCCGCACCTCCGCGCGCTCGCCCTGGTACGCGCGCGCAACGCTGCTCCACCGCAGCGTCAGCCGGTCCGCGCCGCCCTCCGTCCACTCCATCCCCGACACCACGGACGACGGGGCCGGCGAGCGCGCATCCGCCAGCCCGGCCACCTGCCCGCCGTCCAGGCCGGCGACGAGCGTGTGCGACCAGCGCGCGTCCGGCGTCCACCGCAGCGATCCACCCAGCGTGTACTGCGTCATCCGCTGGCGGTCCCCCAGCAGCGAATCCGCCAGCAGGTCGCCCAGCAGCGGGTTCTGCCCCGTGCCCAGCCGCGCGGAGTAGAAGCGCGCCGTGCCCGTCATCACCGTCGTGGCGCCCACGCGGCGCGCGGTGCCCGTCGCCATCAGGTAGCGGCTGCCACCCCGCGGCACGTACTCGCCCACGCTGCCCATCCCCACGTCCAGTCCCGCGGACCGCGCGCTGGTCCCCACGCGCAGGCTCAGCGCGTGCTCCTGCGCCACGGTTCCGCCAGACGCGAAGTCGCTGTTCGCCCGGCCCAGGTCGCTGCGGATGCGCAGGGCGGGCCCGCCGTCCACCGTCCCCTCGTGGCGCGTGACGATGTTGACCACGCCGCTCACCGCGCCCATGCCGTGCAGCGCGGCGCCCTGGGGACCGCGGACGACCTCGATGCGCTCCACGGCCTCCGGTGCGATCTGCGTGGCCAGCAGCGGGTTGGCGACCTCGATGCCGTCGATGAACACGCGCGGCGCGCTAGCCCCGAACGAGCTGGCGCCGCGGATGCTGCCAAACCGCGTCCACAGGCTGGAGGGCGACGCCTCCCATCCCCACGTCCCCGCGGACGCGGCGTTGAGGAACCGCGAGAGCGGCGCCGTCCCCGCGCGCGCCAGCTGCTCGCTGCCGACGACGTCCAGCGCGTACGGCCGGGCGGCGTGCGCGTCGCCGCCTCCGTCCCCCGTGACGACGACGGGGGAGAGGGCGACGGTCCGCCCCAGCTCGTCCGGCTGCTCCGCCTCCACCGCGGCGGACTGTCGATTCCGGCGGAGGGCGAGGACCACATGGTCCGCGCCGGCCACGACGGCTTCGACCGGCGTGTCGCGCAGCAGCTCCGCCAGCGCGTCGCCCACGGTGCGCGCGCCGGCGGCCACGCAGACGCGGCGGTCCAGGGGAAGCAGCTCGGGGCTGTAGGAGATGCGGATGCGGGCGGACGACGAGACGCGGTCCAGCGCGTCGCGCAGGCTCACGTCGCGCGCGTTGAAGGAGAAGATGCGGTCCAGCGGCGCCGGCCACCCCTGCGCGGGGCTCGTCGCCGTGACGGCGCGCGGGGCGCACGCCTTCGATTCTGATACAATCGCGGACGCGTGCGCGGAGACGGGCGCGGCCAGCGCCAGTCCGCACGCACCCGCGAGGGCGCGGCGCAGCCGGGAGCCGCGCGCCCGTCTCACCGCCCGGCGGCGCTGAGCACGGCCGTGTCGCCGCGCATCGTCATCTCCGCGCCCAGGGCCAGCGCCATCACTTCCAGCACCCGCTCCCGGGGCTCGCCCTCGAACGAGGCCGTCAGCCGGCGGGCGGCGACTGCGTCATCCGCGCGCACCTCCACGCCGTACCAGCGGCGCATCTCCGCGGCCACCTGGGCCAGCGGCGCGTCGCGAAAGACGAGCTCGCCGCGCGTCCACGCCAGGTCCTCCGCCGTGGCGGCCGCGCGCTGCGGTGCCGCACCCTCCGCCGCGATCACGCCGCGCTCGCCCTGGCGCAGGACCACGCCCTCGCCCGCTTCGCGCGCGCCCGCCAGGGCCACGGCGCCCTCCGTCACCACGACGCGCACGCCGGCCGGCCCGCTCTGCACGCTGAACGCCGTGCCGATGTCGCGGACCCGCGCCATGCCCGCGCGCACGGTGAACGGCCGCGCATCATGCACCACGTCGAACATCGCCTCGCCCACCAGGTCCACCGTGCGATCGCGCTCCCCGTATCCCTCCGGGATCGTCACGCGGCTGGCGGGGCCCAGCAGGACGGTCGTCCCGTCCGTCAGCCGCACCGTCTCTCGCTCGCCGATTTCCGTGGCGTACGCCGTCACCATCGCCTCACCCCCGCCGTCGCGGACGGCCTGGATGCCGAACCATCCGCCCGTGGCCAGCAGCAGGGCAGCCGCCGCGCGCAGCACGGGCGACCGCCATCCGCGCCGCGCGGCCGTCGACGGCGGGCGGCGCGGGGAGACGACGGTCGTCGCGGGCGCGTCCATCCGCCGGTGCACGCGGCCCAGCGCGGCGTCCACGTCCAGGTCCGCGGGGGGCGGCGTGGCGGCCCGCGTCATGGCGCGGTCCAGCGCGCCCAGCACGGCCTGCCGGTCGGGGTTCTCCGCCAGCCAGGCGCGCACGGCTTCGGCTTCCCGGTCCGGGCTTTCGCCGGCCAGAAAGCGCGCCAGGGCATCCCAGTCCGTGTCCGGGGAGGCCGTTTCGGGGGTGAGCTCGTCCTTTTCCATGCACCATGAGACACGCCAGCCGCCGCGCACCCTTATGCGCGGCGCCCGTGGCGGATTGCTGGCGTTCGCCGCATCCGCTTACGTTACGCTTCTTGCAACCCCGCGCGGCGAGCGCCGTTCCACGCCGGCCGGCCCACGATCCCGCCCACCCCGCTTCCGTGACCGACCGCGAGCTCCTGGACCGCCTTCGACAGGGCGACCGCGAGGCCTTCGACGCCGCGTTCCGCGCCCACTACGCCACGCTGGTGGGGGTGGCGGAGCGCATCGCGGGGGAGCGCGCCGTGGCCGAGGAGCTGGCGCAGGACGTGATGCTGGAGCTGTGGCGCCGCCACGAGACGCTGGTGATCGACGAGTCGCTGCGCGCGTACCTGGTGCGCGCAGTGCGCAACCGCGCGCTCAACCACGTGCGGCACGAGCGGATGAAGGTGCGCACGGCCCCGCGCGCCGCCGGCGAGACGGTGAGCCAGCCCGAGGCGCCGTCCAACGTGGTGGAGGCGGAGATGGAGGCCGCCTTGCGCGACGCCGTGGCCTCGCTGCCGGAGCGGTGCCGCGAGGTGTTCGAGCTAAGCCGCGGGCAGGGGCTGCGCTACGCAGAGATCGCCGCCGCGCTGGGAATCTCCGTCAAGACGGTGGAGGCGCAGATGGGCAAGGCGCTGCGCGTGCTCCGCGAGCGCTTGGCCCCGTTCCTCCCCGGGCGGGAGGCGTAGGCGAGCGGTCTGGATCGAAGCGACCCCGGATCGAGCGATTGGGATCGAGCACGAAGGCGGGCTCCGCGCGGCGCCCCCTCCGGGCTCGTAAAACTCGCCCACCTCCCCCAAAGACCCCTGGGGGAGGTTGTGTTCTACACGGGAGGCCGGCCC
>NZ_DASURI010001005.1:0-5593 GCF_036280135.1 Longimicrobium sp. | reverse complement strand
CGTGAACGCGCCCTTCTCGTGGCCAAAGAGCGAGCTCTCGATGAGCCCCTCCGGCAGCGCCGCGCAGTTGAGCTTGATGAACGGGCCGCTGCGGCGGTCGCTCTGGTCGTGGATGGCGCGCGCGAAGAGCTCCTTGCCCGTGCCGCTCTCGCCTTGGAGGAGCACCGTGGCGCGGCTGGGCGCGGCCATGGCCACCGTCTGCAGCACCCGGCGGATGGCCGTGCTGTCGCCGATGATCTGCCGCTCGTTGCGAAATTCCATCACCTCGCGGCGCAGGGCCTCGTTCTCGCGGCGCAGCCGGCTGAACTCCAGCGCCTGGTCCACCACCAGGGTGAGCTGCTCGGGGCGCACGGGCTTGGTGATGTAGTCCACCGCGCCCGCCTTGATGGCCGCCACCGCGTGCTCGATGCTGGCGTACCCCGTGAGCATGATGAGGGGGATCTCGTACCCCTCGCGCTGCAGCAGCTCCAGGAACTCCAGCCCCGTGAGCCCCGGCATGCGGTAGTCGCTGATGATGAGGTCCACGCCGCCGCGGCTGAGCACCTGCAGCGCCTCGGGCACGCTGCTTACGCCCACGCCGCGGTGCCCGGCCCGCTCCAGGGTGTCCTGGACGATCATGCCGACGGCCGGCTCGTCGTCGCAGTGAAGGATGGTTGCCATCTGGGTGTGGATACGCGCGTTCGCGGGCCGGCGCTCAAGCCGGGGAATCGTGTGCCGATAATCTTCAAACGTACGTTCCGTGGGCGGATGCTGTAAACCCGTCCCCGTCCCCCCACCCCGCACCGACCGCGAGGATGAGGATCACCGACGGCAACCGCACCCGCGACCTGCTGGCCAACCTGCAGCGCGGCGAGCGAGGCCTGGACCGCGTGCAGTCGCAGATCAGCAGCGGGCTGCGCGTGCAGCGCGCCAGCGACGACCCCGGCGCGGCGCTCACCGTGCTCAAGCTGGCGGGCACCGCCGGGGCCACCGCGCAGCACCGCCGCAACATCGACGCCGCGCTGTCGAAGGTGGGCAGCGAGGAGAGCGTGCTGGACCAGCTTTCCGACACCCTGTCGCGCGCCGCGGAGCTGGGCGTGGGCCAGGGCAGCGACACCTCCAGCGCCGCCACCCGCGCGCAGACCAGGGTGGAGGTGGACAAGCTGATCGAGTTCGCCGTGCAGCTGGGCAACACCCGCGGCCCCGACGGCTACCTCTTTGGCGGATACAACACCGACCAGCGCCCGTTCGCCACGGTGGACCCCACGGTGAGCACGGTGGGCGCCGGCGAGCAGCAGCAGGTGGAGGTGTCGCCCGGGCAGCGCGTGAACACGGTGCACAACGCCCGCGAGGTGTTCCTGGACACGGGCGCCATGGCCGCCCTCAAGCAGCTGTCCACGGCGCTGGGCGCCAACGACGCCGCCGGCATCCGCGCGGCCACGGGCGCCCTGGGCACGTCGTTCGACGCCGTGCAGGGCGTGCTGGCCGAGACGGGCAGCCGCTACGGCCAGCTGGAGCTCACCTCCACCCGGCTGGAAACGCTGGAGCAGACCACGGCGACGCACCGCGCGTCGCTGGAAGAAGCCGACATGGAAGAGAGCATGGTGAACCTGGTCACGCGCCAGAGCGCGCTGCAGGCCACCATGCTCTCCACCTCCCGCATCCTGGGAATGACCCTGTCCGAGTACCTGAGATGACCGCTCTCGCCTACGCCACCCCCGCCGTCGTCCCCGCCCACACGCCCCGCGTGGAGGTGCGCTCCCTCGTCCTGGGCACGCTGCAGGCGCACCCGGACCACCTGTTCACCTTTCCGGCGGGGCTCACGGGGCTGCCGGAGCAGCGGCAGTGGGTGCTGGTGCAGGCGGGCCGCCCGGGCTTCTGGTGGCTGCAGTCGGTGGACGAGGCCGGGCTGGCCTTTTTGCTGGCGGACCCCTTCCCGGCGTTCCCGGAGTACGAGGTGAACCTGGGCGCGGGCGACCTGTCGGTGCTGGGCGCGGCGTCGCCGCGCGACGTGGTGGTGCTGGCCATCGTGACGCTGCCGGGGCGGCCGGGGGCGCCGTGCGTGGCCAACCTGCAGGGCCCCATCGCCCTGGACCTGCGCACCCGCCGCGGCAAGCAGGTGGTCATCGCCGACTCGCCCTTCGGCACCCGCTGCGAGATGCCGGACTGAGCGGCGCGTCACGCTCGCGCGTCAGGTTTATCGCGAAACCCTGCGTCCCCTATGGGCGGAGGGTTTCGCGCGTGCGGGTACGAAGGTACGGGGGATCAGATCCGCGGCGGGCGGTCATAGCCCTGCAGGTCGCCGTCGTAGGACCAGATGAAGACGCGGCGCCCCTCGTTCGCGAGACACTGCTGCTCCCAGGCCTTGATGATCGACAGGTCCGCCATGCCGACTCCGGTGCTTGCCCGGTCGGGGAACTCCTCGAGCCAGCTGATGAAGTCTCCCGTCTCTGGAACCAGCGTCGCGGCCCAGGGCGCGTCGCCAGAGAACGCCGCCCGGACCGAATCCACGAAAGCTTCGGCAACGAGGCGTCGTACTCGTCCATCCGCATTCTGCGCGATGTGGTTGCCGGTTTCGTAGATGGTGGCCAAGGGCAGCAGCAGCCGATCACCGGCAGCCATCATTGTCCGCAGTTCCGCGACAGCCTGATCGCGGCGCTGGTTGCGACGAGGAACGTTCAGGATGTTGCAAAAGACGCTGGTATCGATGATGCCGATGGCCCTCACAGGTCTCTCACCCGCGCGTCGAGGGTTTCCAGCCAGCGGAGATTGCGTGCTTTCCTGGCCTCCTCCGTCTCCTGGTGCTTGAGGAAGTAGTCCAGCACGCCGCGCGTCATCAGCTGCCCCAGCGGACCACGCGCCACCAGCTCCGGATAATTCGGCAGGTCCTCCAGCCGCACCAGGCGCGAGTCGCCCTCCTCCGGATCACGATAAGCGCAGACCACGTGCGGGATGGAGTCCGTGGGCAGGCGATCCAGGAGCGCGGGATTGTGCGTCGTCAGCAGCACGCGCAGGTCACGCTCCTTTGCCACGCGCTCGATCTTGCGCAGCAACATCTCCGCGCGGCTGGGATGCACGCCGTTGTCGATCTCCTCGATGATGATCGTGGAGCCCGGCTCCGCGGAGAGGAGCGCGGCGGCGATCCCCAGCACCCGCAGCGTGCCGTCGGAGAGCACGGGGGCATCACGAATCTCTTCTCGACCGCCATAGGATTCGGTAAGCCGCACCATCACATCCCCACGAGGCGTCTCGATGAAGCCCACCTCGACGAACGGCTGCTCCGGGAGGATCGACACAAAGTCGAGAATCGGCCCGGAGCCAAGCTGAAAGTGGACGCCGAGCAAGACCGCCGAGACGTTCTCTCCATCTTCTTTCAGTGCGCGTTCCCCATGATAGCTATAACCGCGCATCCTGCGGGGTTGCGGATCGAAGAACCGCACCTTCATCAGCGACTCGCGGAACTGGGCCCCCACGTCCCGAACCTGGGCGAGCCGTCCACCCAAGCCAGGGCTGACAAGCATGTCCAGCGAGGCAAACAGGGCCGCCCGGTCCGCCGCGGCGGCATGCAGGGGTCCCGTCGAGCTGTCCGTGTAGAACCGCGTCACCCGCTCGCCCAGCACGTCGGGAGAGCTCGAGGCACGATACAGGTATTGACCATCACGCCTGCAAATGGCCTCGTCGCCGACCCTCGCGACCACGCCGAACTTCGGATCATCCTCAGCGAGCCGGAGCGAAACTTCCAGGTGGCTCCACTCTCCATGATCCAGATCACACCCCAGCGTGAGGGGCAGTTCGCGATCCCGCGGAAAATCCCACGCATTGCCGCGCACCAAATCGTCGGAAGACTGGATTTGCGAGACGATCCCGTCCACGCGGTCTCCCGATCCGATCATCGACAGCAGGCGGATCGCCTCGATCGCGTTGCTCTTGCCGGATGCGTTGGCGCCGATGAGCAGCGTAAGCGGCGCCAGCGGAAGCGTGGCGTCGCGGTAGCTCTTGAAGTTCTTGATGCGAAAGCTGGAGATCATCGTGCGGGCGGCACGGGGAGACAGGCGCGCTCAACGCCCGCAACCTAATCGGTTTCCAAGCAAAAACGCCAGCATCCAGGCCCTTCATCCGCCCCGCGGGTGGAGGGCTTTCGACGTGAAGAGGGAGTGGGAGGGCTGGCACCGGATCACGAATTGCGACATAATATTTCGCAATCGCGTTCCTCGCCTGGGGCGCGGCCGTGCGGCGTGGAGCTCCGCGTCGCCCATTCGCCGCCGCGTGACGGCGGCCTCATCCCGTGGAGGGTGCCATGAAGAACCGCAAGCTTCGCCTGGACCTGGACCAACTCACCGTGGATTCGTTCGCCGTCGCCGAGGACGCGCGGGGCGCGGGCACCGTGCACGCGCACCTTCCCGTCCCGCCCGATGAGCCGGCCAGCGACGGCTACGGCGAGTGCAACACCTACTACGACTCGTGCAACGGCTCGTGCGCCAGCTGCGTGAACAGCTGCTGGAACACCTGCAACGCCACCTGCCAGTCGTGCATCCCGCAGTGCCAGCTGAGCTACCACAGTGTGTGCCACGTGGCGGCCACGTCGCCCGAGGCCGGCTGCTACTACTGAGAAAAGCACCGCGGACGAAGGGCCGGGGCACCGTCGCGGTGCCCCGGCCCTTCGTGCGTTCTCCGCGTGTCCCGCTCCCCGTCGTCCTCAGGGACTTCGGGGAGGATGCGCCCGCGCCGCCCCGGCGGATGCGACGGCGTAGCGGTACAGGCCGTCCCCGCCGCGCCACGCGGCCAGGATGCCACGGGCGGGCCCCGCAACGATCAGCGGATCGCCCTCGCCCAGGGGTCCGTCGGCCGGCACGGGGGCCGGGAGCGACCAGGCGCCGCCCTCCCAGCGCGCCGTCGCCAGCTCGCCGACGCGCGGGCGATCCGGCCGGCTGTAGCGCAGGGCCAGGTGCGGACGCCCGTCTCCATCCACCGCCGCGCGCATCCCCCACAGGCGGGCGCCCGCCACGCCGGGCGGAGTCACGTCGCGCGCGGGCGTCCATCGACGCCCGTCGCAAGAGGTGGCGTGGTACACGGCCTCGGGGAGGATCGACCCGTCCGTGTCCTGCAGCCATAGGGCGTGCAGCCGCCCCGCGCCGTCCGTCACCAGCTGCGGATGGTGCGAGTAGCGCTCCGGCCACGCGAACAGGCGCGTCGTCTGCCCCCACTCGCCGTCGTGGAACGTGCGGACGAAGAGCTGGTTGACCGAGCGGCCGCGCCGGGGACCCTCCGCGCCGGCCATCCACGCCAGGTGCAACGCGGCCGGACAGGATCCCCGCGACCACGCCGGCGTGAGCCCCGCGTACGCCAGCAGGAAGGGCCTTCCCCACCCCGCCCCGGCCGTCCACCGACGATGCTCCAGCCCCGCCGCGGTGGAATACGCCACGTGCAGGGCGCCGTCGCAGGCAAAGGTCGCCGCGAGCGAGGCCATGGGCCCGCCGCCACCGGATTCCGAACGATACACGACCTCCGCCGCGCCCCACGCCTGGCCGTTCCACGCGCGGTGCAGCAGCACCGTGGCGCCCTGACCGTTCCGCTCCGGCGCGAACCACAGCGCGTGCGGATGCCCGGCCGGGTC
>NZ_DASURI010001004.1:0-15136 GCF_036280135.1 Longimicrobium sp. | reverse complement strand
CGAGTACATGCCGGGCCGGTACGTGTGGGACGCGTTCGGGCTGGAGGGAAGCCCGCCTACGCCCCGAGGCACCTACGCCAACCAGCCGTCGCCGCACGCGAGCGCCGTGCGGATGTGGCCGGCGTTCAGCATCTTCGCGGCCCTGCTGGTGCTGGCGCTCCTCGTCCGCGCGGGCGGCTCGCGCACCGTGTACGAGCAGCGCGACATGGCGTTCGACTCGCTGCTGGCGGAGGAGAACGTGGTGGTCACGCCGCCGTTCCGCGTGGAGGGACGCCCGTCGGCCCTGCGCGTAAAGCTGCGGACCAACGTGAACAACTCGTGGGGCGCCTTTGACCTGACCCTGGTGGACGAGGGGACGGGGCGCACGCGCGAGGTGGGCCGCGAGGTGGGCTATTACGAGGGATACGAGGACGGCGAGCGGTGGACGGAGGGCTCGCAGGACGTCACGGCCGCCCTTTCCGCCGTCCCCGCGGGCACCTACCGGCTGGTGATCGCGCCGCAGGGGCCCAGCGCCTTTGCGTACCAGGTGCGGGTCACGCACGGCGGGCCGGCCGTGTCGCTGTACATCCTGGCGCTGCTGGCCCTGCTCATCCCCCCGGCCGTACGGGGGATGCAGCACCTTACGTTCGAGCACAACCGGTGGATGGAAAGCGACTACCCGCCCACCTCCAGCAGCGACGACGACGAGTGATGCGCCGCGTGAACGTTCCCTACCTGGCCTACGGCCTGGCCATCCTGGGCATGCTGGCCTTTGCCGAGTACCGCGGATGGACCCCGTTCAGCCCCGCGCGCGAGGGGCAGCCCGCCCCCCGCTCCGTGCGCGACAACCCTGGCGCGTACCGCGCGCACTACACCGGATCCGGCCGCTACGTCGGCGGCAAGTGAGAGGCAGATGATCCCTGAGCTGTTGCACAACCTCGCCGCGGCGGCCGTCTACGCCGCCCTGGGCATCGTGCTGTTCGTGCTCGCGTTCGGCGTCATCAACCGCCTTACGCCGGGAACGCTGTGGAAGGAGCTCATCGAGGAGCACAACACGGCCCTGGCCGTCGTCGTGGGCGCCATGGCCATCGGCATCTCCATCATCATCGCCGCCGCCATCGGGTAGGCCCGCGCGCGGGTGTCGGGAAAGGGCTGAGTCGCACCTGTCCCCAAGGGAGTGTGGCTAGGGCACGACCATTCGCTCGGCGACGGCGTCGAGGTACGCGTCGGGGCCCATGCCGTGCGCGGCTGCCAGCGCCTCGATGGCCTCGTCGCCGGGCACGTACCCGTTCTCGATGCGGCGCAGGTGCCGCGCGGACAGCCCCGCCACCCGCGCCTGGGCAATGCCGCGGCTCTCGCGCAACGCCCGCACGGCCGCCCCGAACCCCTGGTCGTGCACGCGCCTGCGCGCCTGGGCGCGGGCCCGCAGGGCGGGGTCGGTGGCCAGCCGCAGGTCCTCGACGGTGAGGTGCACCCGCGCGCGGGGCCACTCCAGGAACATGCCGTCGTCCTCGACCTGGAAGCGCGGGCGCTCGGCGGCGGGAATACGGCCCAGGGCGGGATACGTCCCGAAGCTGATCTCGAACTCCTCGAAGGCGCAGGTGACGACGAGCAGCCGGTCGTCCCAGGTGGTGGCGGCGGCGATGGCGTCGCGCTGCACGCCCAGCGCCCACGCCCGCAGCATGCGCCCGGGAAGGCCGGCGTCGCTGTGCACCAGCAGGTTGCGCAGGGTGCGCAGCCCGGCGCGGCGCAGCATGAACGGCACCCACTCGGCCTCCACGTCGGTGCGCACCAGCAGGGCCTGCAGCCGGTTGTGCCGGCTCGCCTCGCTGATGCACGGGGCCAGGTCGCCCAGCCGCGACGCGGGGGTAAAGACGAACAGCTTGCGCGCGGCGGCCGCCTCGGGGAGGTCGCAGTCGCTCAGCAGGTGGATGCGCGACGAGGACGGCTCCAGCGGCAGGAGCCCCGCCGGGTTCACGTCCTCGCCCAGGAGCACCGTGAGGGTGCCGGTGGGCTCCCCGTCGTTCGTCAGCATCATTGTACCGTCTCCCGTTCGGTGCAAACCTGGGTTCTCCACTGCCGCAGCAGCCTGCGCTTGTGCTTGATCACCAGCTCGTACAGGACCTGCCGGTCCGCGGCGTCAAAGTGCCCGCCGCGCATTTGCAGCTTGTAGTCCCAGTTGAGCCCGCGTTTGCGGGTCGTGCGCAGGAAGTAGATGCGCACCACGTACTGTCCGCGGCGATACGCCTCGAAGTGATGCGGATAGTGATCCGCGGAAGCGAAGTAGCACTTGATTCCATCGACCGCGAACGCCTCCACGTCGCCCATGACCCTCCACCCGTTCGCGCGGTGAGGACACACATCTTTTCGATGTCGAAGTATATCATGTCCTCCGCACCCCGTTCAAGGGGTGTGCTCTTTCCGCGCGTCGGCGCCGCGGGGGAGGTGCGCGCGTGAACGCGGCGCTTTTCGTCACCGTGCTGCTGATCGCGGCGTGCGGGCTGGTCTACGAGCTGGTGGCCGGCGCGCTCGCCAGCTACCTGCTGGGCGACAGCGTCATGCAGTTCTCCACCGTCATCGGCACGTACCTGTTCGCCATGGGGGTGGGGAGCTGGCTGTCGCGCTGGGTGCACAAGGGCGTGGCCACGCGCTTCGTGATGGTGGAGCTGATGGTGGCCGTCGTGGGCGGCTTCTCGTCCACCCTGCTCTTTCTCGCCTTTGCGTGGACGGACGCGTTCCAGCTGCTGCTGTACGTGCTGGTGTTCATCATCGGCACGCTGGTGGGGCTGGAGATCCCCCTGCTCATGCGCCTGCTGAGCGGCCGGCTGGAGTTCAAGGACGTCGTGGGCAACGTGCTCACGTTCGACTATCTGGGCGCCCTGGGGGCGTCGCTCTTGTTTCCCCTCGTCCTCGTCCCGCACCTGGGGATGGTGCGGGCGGCGCTGCTCTTTGGCCTCGTGAACGCGGCCGTGGGCCTGTGGTCCACGCACCTGCTGCGCGATGCCCTGCCCCGCCCGCGGGTGCTGCAGGCGTGGTGCGTGGCCGTCCTGGCCCTGCTGACGGCGGGGTTCGTGGCGGCCGAGCGCATCACGCGCACGGCGGAAACGAGCATGTACGCGGACCCCGTGGTGCTCACCCGCACGTCGCCGTACCAGCGCATCGTGCTCACGGCGTGGCGCAGCGACCTGCGCCTGTTCCTGAACGGCCACCTGCAGTTCAGCTCGCGCGACGAGTACCGCTACCACGAGGCGCTCGTCCATCCCGGGCTGGCGGCCCTGCCGGACGCGCGGCGCATCCTGGTCCTGGGCGGCGGCGACGGGCTGGCCGTGCGCGAGATCCTGCGCTATCCGCAAACGCACGTCACGCTCGTGGACCTGGATCCCGAGATGACGGACCTGTTCACCACGCACGCGGAGATGGTGCGATTGAATGGCGGGTCGCTGCGGTCGCCGCGGGTGCGGGTGATCAACGCGGACGCGTTCCGCTGGCTGGACGGGTCGCGCGAGACGTTCGACTTCGTGGTCGTGGACTTTCCCGATCCCAGCAACTACGCCGTCGGCAAGCTGTACACGACGGCGTTCTACCGCCTGCTCAAGCAGCACGTGAACCCGGGCGGGATGATCGTCGTGCAGAGCACGTCGCCCCTGTTCGCGCGGCGCGCGTTCTGGAGCATCGACCGCACCCTGCGCGAGGCGGGCCTGCGCACCTGGCCGTATCATCTGTACGTGCCGTCGTTCGGCGAGTGGGGCTTCGTGCTCGCGAGCCGCGACGGCTACACCCTTCCCACGGAGCTCCCCGCAGGCCTGCGCTACCTCACGCCCGGCACGGTGCCGCAGCTCTTCGAGTTTCCCACCGACATGCGCCCGCTCCCCGTGCAGGCCAACCGCCTGGACGACCAGGTGCTGGTGCGCTACTACAGCGACGAGTGGGAGCAGATCACCCGGTAGGCATCAGCCGCCGCGCGTTCGTGGCCGCGCTGGCCGCCGCGCCCTTCGTGGCGTGCGCGCGCCGCGCGGAGCGGACGGTGGAGGGCGGCTTCGTGGACGACGGCGGCGCCCGCGGCCACCGCCTGCGCGACCACGCGTCCGCCCCTCCGCCGAGGCGGACGGAGCGCGTGCCCCTCGTCATCGTGGGCGGGGGGATGGCGGGGCTCTCCGCGGCGTGGCGGCTGCGGCGGCAAGGATTCGACGATTTCGTGCTGCTGGAGCTGGAGGACGCGGCGGGCGGCAACGCGCGCGGCGGGGAGAACGGCGTGTCCGCGTATCCCTGGGCCGCCCACTACGTGCCGGTGCCGGACGCGCGCGCGGCGTGGGTGCGCGAGATGTTCACGGACCTGGGCGCCCTGAAGGACGGCGTGTGGGACGAGCGGATGCTGGTCTCCGCGCCCCGCGAGCGCCTGTTCCGCTGGGGCCGCTGGCACGAGGGCTTCGAGAACGCGCTGATCGACTCGCCCGCGGACCGCGACGAGTTCCGGCGATTCGGGGACGAGATGCGGCGGATGCGGGCCACGGGGCAGTTCACCATCCCGTCCGCCCTGGGCGCGCGCCCGTCACAGCTGGACGGGATGACGATGGCGCGGTGGATGGACGAGCGGGGGTACCGCTCCGCCGGCCTGCGCTGGTACGCGGACTACGCCTGCCGCGACGACTACGGCGCGTCGCTGGCGGATACGTCCGCGTGGGCCGGCATCCACTACTTCGCCTCGCGGCCGGGGGAGGACGAGGAGCACGGCACGCTCACGTGGCCCGAGGGCAACGCGTGGATCACGCGCGGGCTGATGGAGCGCGTGGGAAGCCACGTGCGCACGGGCGCCCCCGTCCGCCGCGTGGAGCGCGCGGGCAGCGGCCTGCGCGTCGTCGCGGGGGACGTGGAGTACGTGGCGGACGCCGTCGTCTGGGCCGCGCCGTCGTTCCTGGCGCCGCACGTGGTGGAGGACGCGCCGCCCGCGCGGTTCACCTACTCGCCGTGGGTGACGGCCAACCTCACGCTGGACCGCTGGCCGGCGGAGCGCGGGTTCGAGATGGCGTGGGACAACGTCATCCACGGCTCCCCGTCGCTGGGCTACGTGGTGGCCACGCACCAGTCGCACGCCATCCGCCCGGAGCACACCGTGTGGACGTGGTACCTTGCCCTGAGCGACCAGCGCCCGGCGGACGCGCGGAACCTGCTGCTCAGACGGAGCTGGGCGGAGTGGCGGGACCTGATCCTGGCGGACCTGGAACGCGCGCATCCCGACATCCGCCAATGCGTCCAGCGGATCGACGTGATGCGGATGGGCCACGCGATGATCCGCCCCACGCCCGGCTTCCTGGCCGACCCGGCCCGCCGCGCGCTGGCGGAATCCGCCGGCCCCGTCTTCTACGCGCACAGCGACCTGAGCGGCCTGTCCCTCTTCGAGGAGGCGCAGTATCGCGGAATCACGGCGGCGGACCGCGCGCTGGCGTTCGTGGGCGAGGGCGCGGAGGCGGCGGGGCGGGAAGGATGAGGCGGGGCGGACGGTGGCGCGGGAGGGGTGAGGAAGGATGAGGCGGGGCGCACGGTGACGCGGGAGGAGTGAGGACGGCACCGTGCACGTGTTGCGCGAGCCCCGCGCCAAAGCGGCGCGGCACCCAGCCTGAGCGGCTAAAGCCGCCGCTACGACAGCGGAAAGCCCTGTCTCGCGCTGACGCGCTCTGCGAACAGGGCTTCAACCGCCAACACGGGCCGCCACCCGGCGGGAGGGGCGACCGTGGCGACCGGTTAGGGCGAACGACGCGGGAGGCCGCCCCGGTGCACCGGCCGACCCTCGCTGGGGCAGTCCGCGCAGGCGGACTTCGCGAACTTCCAGCGGCGAATTCATTCGCTCGGCGTGGGGGCTCGCGACGAAGGAATGTCTCGCCCCCAGGTGCAAACTCTGTAAACCGCACAAGCACGAAGAGGACGCCGGGTCGCCCGGCGTCCTCTTCGTCAACTTATGCGCGGCTCAGGCGTCGGCGTCGCCGGGCTGGCCCTCGCCGCTGCGCAACTGCTGCAGCCAGCGCGGGAGCTCCGTCTTCGCTTCGCGGTAGTGGAACACGATGCGCTCCACCAGCGCTGCACGGACCTCGTCCTGCTGCTCGTCGGGAATCCCGTCCAGCAGGATGGCGAGGGCCGCGCGCGCCGTCTCTTCCGAGAACTCTCCCCGGCTGGCGCCCCGGTTCACGTACCACGCGGTGAGCTTGCGCAGAGTCGAGCGGTACGGCCGCGTCCCGTTGACGAAATGCTGCAAGCCCATGGGGCTCATCGGGATGCTGCGCGCGACCGCGCGAAGGGAAGTTTCCGCGACGGCACGCCGTGCCGCCTCCCGGATGGCCTCGATGGGCACGTGCGGGCTAGGCGGAGGCATGCGTCACCTCCCCAGAGACGGGGCCGTTCGGCGCCCGTCCAAACCGTATAAATGTAGTAGGGTTACACTCTTCAGTCTACGGTGCGAGCGGCGGCTTAACAAGAGGCGCGATCCGTCTCGCTCGTAGACGCCAATCTGGACGACGTACACAAAGCGACGGGACCGCATCCAGGAGAGGATGCGGTCCCGTCGTTCCGCCCGTTCCAGGCGCGGAATCAGGAGGCCTGGATGCTCTCCACGATGCGCTGCGCCGCGGCCGTCAGGGCCGCGCCCTGCGCCTGGGGCAGGCGGCCGGCCTGCACCAGCGCCTCCACCTGGTTCACGAACGCACCCAGCTGGTTGGCAGCCGTGGCGCCCTGCCCCCGCTCCAGCGCCGCCGTGGCCGCGCGCAACGTAGCGAGCAGCGCCGTGCCGTTGCCGCGGGCCAGCGCGCCCGTGCCCACCAGCGCGTCCACGCGCGCCCCCAGCCCGCCCACGGCCTGCGCCGGCGACTGCACCGTCACCGTGGCCGTGCGCGTGCCCGTGTCGCCGTCGTCGTCCGTCACGCGCACCGTCACGGTGAAGGTGCCGGCCGCCGTGTAGCGGTGCGACAGGGCGAACGAGGTGCCGTCCAGCGCCAGCGGCCGCGCGCCGCCGCCGTCGCCGTAGTCCACCGTGGCCGTCCACGTGTCGGCCGCGCCCGCGTCGCCGAACGAGCCGGCGGCCGCGTACGTCTCGCCGCGCAGCAGCGCGCCGCCCGCGAAGGCCGCCACCGTGGGCGCGGCGTTCATCACCGTCACCGTGGTCGTGGCCGTGTCGGCCGCGCCGTACGCGTCGGTGACGACGACGGACACCTGGTAGTTGCCGTTGTCGGCGTACACGTGCGTGGGCGACACGCCCGTGCCCGTCTCGCCGTCGCCAAAGCTCCACGCGTACGTCAGCGCGTCGCCGTCCGGGTCCGACGAGGGCGCGGCGCTCAGGGTGACCGTGGAGCCCTCGATGCCCACGTACGGGCCGTCCGTGGCCGCCACGGGGACGCGGTCGTTGGCCTCCACCACGCGCTCGATCCCGTTGGGCAGCGCCTCCAGCAGGTCATAGCCCGTGCGCTGCTCGATGTCGTCCACCGTGGTGGCGTACGTCTGCCAGGGGTTGTTGCGGATGCCGCGGGCCGTGGCCGTGTCGTTGGGCATGCGGATGGCCAGCACCTGCAGGTCGCCGTAGCCGCCCACGTCGTCCAGCCCCTCGCCGCCGTCCAGGATCACCGCCACCTTCCAGGTGAACGCGGGGACCTGCACCTTGCCCTCGTTCTTGAGAGTGGCCGGGTTCGCCGTGTACTCGCCGCCGGCCACGACGTAGATCTCCTTGCCGTCCTGGCGGGCCAGGTCGTTCAGGTAGTTCTCGAACTGCACCCAGGGGCCCTGGTTGTTCTCGCCGGCCTGGGGCAGGATGTTGGTCATGAGGAACGTGGCCGCGTTCTCCTGCAGCGTGGCCGTGCGGCTCTCCGACTGCACCATGTGGCCGCGGTCGTAGCCGCCGTTGCGGTAGTCGAAGTCCACCACGCGGTACGTGCCCGCGGGCAGCGTCTCGTCGGCCGAGAAGCAGTCGCAGCGCGCCGCCTGGCCAAACTGGCTGGCGTTGATGTTCCACGACACCCAGTTGGGCCCGCCGCGCACGGCGCTGTACGACGACACGTACTCGCGGCGGCGCACCAGCACGCCCTGCGCCTCCGGCGTGCCGAACTCCACGTGGTTGCGGTACACGGCCGTCGTGGGCGCGTCCGCGGGGAGGATGGTGATGGTGGCCGTGCCGGCCACGCCGTTGGGCGCCGCCGCGCTGATGGTGGCCGTGCCCTCGCCCAGGCCGCGGATGTAGCCCAGCGAGTCCACCTCGGCCACGGCCGGGCTGGAGCTCGTCCAGGTGTAGCGCACGCCCGCCACCGTGGCGCCCGCGCCGTCACGCGCCGTGGCGAACGCCGGCTTGGTGAAGCCCACGGGGATCTGCCGGGGCGCGTTGATGCTCAGCGAGATGCTGGCCACGCTGCCGCCCGGGCCCGGGTCAACGACCGTCGTGTTCGCCAGCCCCGGCGTGCCGCGGTCGCCCGCGCCGAACGTGGCCGTGGCGTTGGCCCACGCGGCGCCGTTCACGTTGGTGTTGTCGGCGGCGCTGTCCAGCAGCGCGCGGGCCGTGCCCGCCGTGGTGCTCGTCCACGCCACCGAGTCCAGCGTGGCGCCCGACGCGTCGCGCAGGGCCAGCCAGTCGCTGCTGTTGCCCAGGTTGAGCGTCGTCGTACCCGCGTAGACGTAGGAGAGCGTCACGCCGCCGTTGGTGGCCGTGCTACCGTCGCGGCCCAGCACCACGTAGCCGCCCGCCGGGATGCTCACGGCCGAGGCGATGGTGTGCGACGCGTCGCCGCCCGAGGCGATGGTCCACCCCTGCAGGCTCACGGGCGTGGTGCCGCGGTTGCGCACCTCGAACCACTCGCCGTTGGCGTCGGCCACGGCGCGGGGGTCCGCCAGGATCTCGTTGATCACCACGGCCCCGCCCACGGGCGGCGGCGGGGGCGGCGGCGTGACGGTGCCGCCGTCGTTGGCGGCGCCCGGCGTGCCCTTATCGCCCAGGCCGTACACGCTGGTCTGCGTGCTCCAGTTGGCGCCCGTGCCGCTCATGAGCGTGTTGTCCAGCGCGGGGTTGATCACGCCGCGCGAGGCGCCGTTGGGCGGCGACGACGTGCCCCAGCTCACCGAGTCCAGCGTAGCGCCGTCGGGCGCGCGCAGGGCCAGCCAGTCCGTGCCGCTGTTGTTCAGGTTGAACGTCTGGTGGGCGTACGAGTAATGGGCCGTGACGCCGCCGTTCACGCCGGGGTCGCCGTTGCGGGCCAGCACCGCGTATCCGCCGGCCGGCACCACCACGCTCTGGTTGATGACGTGGACGGCATCGTTGTTGGAGGCGATGCGGTAGTCCCGCAGGTCCACGGGCGTGGAGCCGGCGTTGTAGATCTCGAACCATTCACCCAGCTCGTCGGCCACGCCGGCGGGGTTGGGCATGATCTCGTTGATGACCAGGCCGGGGGCGGCCGGCGCCTGCAGGTCCAGGCGGGCGGAAGAAGAGGCGGCACCCGTGGGCTGGTCGCTGGAGCAGGCCGCCAGCACCAGCGCCAGCACGGACGCACCCGCGGCGCGCAGCGTGAAATGACTCATGGAGGATGGTCCCTGATACAAGGAATGCGCCCTCGATCCCTTGAGGGCGCAACACTGCGGAGATCTGCAACTTACATAATCCGCCACCGGAAATCAAGCTCTGCCCAAACGTTAAGTCATTGCGGTGCATTAACATCGGACGAAGCGGGCCACGCGGGCCCGCGTCACGTTTCCACCGCGATGGTCTTGAGCCCCGTCAGGTTTCCACGGCCGTCCCCGCCCACCACGTAGCACTGCACCTCCACGCGTCCCACGCGGTACACGGTCGTCCAGCGCAGCGCGTTCACCAGCGTGTCGCGCAGGGCCTCGTACCGGGGGCGAAGGGCCTGCGACCGGGCATCCAGCGGGTCGCTGGTCTCGGCGTGGTGGGCAAAAAAGCTGAACGGGTCACGCTCCTCGCGCGGCGCGTCGTCGGGCGCGCCGATGAGCCGCGCGAAGGCGTCCGCGCCCGGCGGCCGGTCCCCCGCGCCGGGGAGAACGAAGAACTCGAACGGGTGGTCGGCCTCGCTGCCGTACGTGAGCCCGGCGGACTCGCGCTCCAGGCGGGCGCGCAGCTCGGGGTCGGGGGCGTGGGATGGATCGGTCATGGGAGAAGTGCGAAAGTGCGAGAGTGCGAAAGTGCGAGAGTGGATCGTTCCCGTGGACGCGCCGTCGCACGGCAGGATGCGCGCCTGTCCTCCACGGTGGACAACGATGCGGATCAGCTGCGGAGCGGGATCCAGGCCAAGTAGTTGATGCGGATCGGCTTGGGGCGGATGGCGCGGGGCGGCGCCCCGGTTGCGTTCGATGGATGGGCAGAGACGGCCCATCCTCCTCCCCACGCCGCACGCGAGCCACGCCCATGTTCACCCTCCGCAGACTCCTCGCCGCCGCCGGCCTCGCGCTGGCCCTGGCCGCCGCCTCGCACGCCCCCGCCGACGCCCAGGCCAGCGTGGCGCGGTGGCGGGGCAGCGGCAACGAGCAGCTCATCGACCAGGCCGTGCGCCGCTACGGCTTTCGCCCCAACCGGCTGACAGACGCGCAGATCCGCGCGATCAACGACGCGTGGACGGAGCTGATGGGCCCCGGCACCCGCCGCGCGTCCCTGAACCGCGCGCAGGCCACCGCCATCGTCTACATGGCCCTCGTGGAGCCCTATGACCAGGACGGACGCGGCGGCTACGGGCGCGGCGACGACTACGGATACGGCAATGGGGGCGGATACGGCAACGGTGGATACGGGAACGGCGGCGGATACGGGAACGGCGGCCGGCCCGGCGGCTGGGGCGCGGAGTGCGACCAGCTGGAGGCGGACGCCTATCGCCTGGGGACGCTGGTGAGCGCGCCGGAGCACAACGTGGGCATGTTCATCGTGGAGCCCGAAAAGGGCCGCGCCCGCACCCTGGCCCGGCAGATCCAGGACCGTGCCGTGCAGTGCCGCGCCACCGCCGCCGCCGACCGCGCCGCCGAGGTCCTCACCGAGCTCTCCGACGCGCTGCCGGAGCGCACCGTCGTCGAGGCGCGCGTGAACGCGCTCAAGGCGGCCATCCAGCAGTCCCAGGGCCGCCCCCGCCACTGACCCGCGGGACGGACGGCGAACGAGGGCCGGGCGCGATCGCGTGCCCGGCTCTCGTCGCGCCCGCCTGCCGCCTCGTCCCCCGCTACGAGTCGTCGTCCTCGCCCGCGGAATCCGCCTGCGCCGTGTCGGGGCGCGCCGGGATGGGCATGATGCCGCGGCCCCGGTACTCCCGTCCGCCGTGGGCGCGCGGGCCCAGGATGCGCCGGCCGTAGCCATTCTCGGGATCCGCGCCGCGTCGCAGGGCGCGGTCCACGGCGATCTCGCCGCGGTTGTAGGCGATCACGCCCAGGCGCACGGCGTCGGGCCCGTGGTCCTCGTAGCGCTCGATCATGTCGCGCAGGTAGCCAAAGCCCAGGCGCATGTTGGTGCGCGGGTCCATCAGCTCCCGGCGCGTGTCCACCTTGGGGTCCAGGTCGCGCGCCGTGCCGGGCATCATCTGCACCAGGCCGGCGGCGCCGCCCGCGCCCACGGCGTCCGGGTCGAACACGCTCTCCACGCGCACCAGGCGAAAGCCCAGCTCCGGGTCCAGCCCCACCTCCACGGCCGCGTCGTGGACCATGCGGGCCATGGCGCGGGTGATGTGGTAGCGGTCCGCCATGGCCTCGATCACCAGCGCGGCCGAGTCCGGCTTGGCCACCACGCGCTCCAGGTAACGCGGCGGCTCGATGGCCAGCGGCGTGCGCGGCACGGGCACGCGCAGCTCGCGCAGGGAGTCGGGCACCCCCGCGCGCGGGCCGAACTGGTTGGGAATGCTGCTGCTGGTGCGGGCCAGCGCCACGCCGCCCATGAGGATCATGGGCAGCGCCAGCGCCATCCACCGCGGAATGCCGCGCCATCCGTAGCTGCGCCGTCCGCCAGGCCGGGCGACTTCGGTCACGGTCGTTCTCCTCCGTCACGCGAAAACGTCCACCCACACGAACGCGCCGGTCCCTGGCAAATCCGGGACCGGCGGAAATGGCTACCCTTGCGCGATCATGCGATCGTACTCGGCATGCGGGCCGATCCAGAACCACACGATCGCGTCCCCGTCGCGAATCCCGAGAACACGATAATCCCGGGTCACACGCGCGGACCAGATGGGACGGCGGGGATGGACCGGCTTGAACTGCAGACTGCGATGTGAAGGATTCTCCTGGAACAACGCGTACGCCTTCCGCGCCCGTTCCTGGATCTCGAGAGGGAGCTCAGCCAACCGTTCCCGGAACTGCCTGGTGGTCCGGGACTTCACCCGTGGTCACAGTCCAGCGGCAGGGTCAACCCGGCGCGATGTTCCCGCAGGGCTTCATCCGCCATCCGCTCCAGGATATGATGAGAGCGAGCGAAGGCAGCATCCCAGCGAGCCTCCGACTCGATCTCCTCGATCAAGTCGGACGCGAGGGCATCCTGCTTCTCGACAGGCAGTCGCGATGCAAGCTCGAAAGCCCGCTGCAGCAGTTCGGTCATCGGTCACTCCTCCGCAGGTAAACGCGATCACCCTCTACGATCGTAGAATCGCGCCTCCAGTCAAGCCCCGCGCGGACGCCCGCAAGTGGTCACAGCGAACGATCACCCGATCCGATGGTCCCGTCAAGTGCCCCGGATCACACCACGTACTTGAGCCCGCTGCCGGTGTTGAAGAGGACGACTTCGTCCTCGGGGCGCAGGACGCCGGTGGTCACCAGGTGCGCGGCGGCGGCGGCCGTGGCGGCGCCCTCGGGCGCGCAGAAGATGCCCGTGTCGGCGCCCACGAGCGGCGTCCAGCGGCGCATCTCGTCGTCGTCCACGGCCAGGGCGGCGCCGCCGGACGCGCGGATGGCGTCCAGCATCAAAAAGTCGCCCACGGCGCGGGGCACGCGCAGGCCGCTGGCGTACGTGTGCGCGCCGGCCCACGGCTCCGCGTATTCCGCGCCCTGCTCCCACGCCCGGACGATGGGCGCGCAGCCGCTCGCCTGCACGCTGATCATCCGCGGCCGCGCGGGCCCGATCCACCCCAGGCGCTCCATCTCGTCGAACGCCTTCCACATCCCCACGAGCCCCGTGCCGCCGCCCGTGGGATAGACGATCACGTCCGGCAGCCGCCATCCCAGCTGCTCGGCGACCTCGTATCCCATGGTCTTCTTGCCCTCCACGCGGTACGGCTCCTTGAGCGTGGACAGGTCGAACCAGCCGTGCGTCCGCGCTCCTTCGGCGACACGCGCGGCGCAGTCCGTGATGAGGCCGTCGAACAGCTCCACGTCCGCCCCCAGCGCGCGCATCTCTTCCACGATGGGGTGGGGCGTGTCGCGGGGAACCACCACGTGCGCGGCCATGCCGGCGGCGGCGGCGTAGGCGGCCGTGGCGCTCCCCGCGTTGCCGGCGGAGGGCAGGGCCACCTCGGTGATCCCCAGCTCCTTTGCCCGGCTGATGGCCATGCACAGGCCGCGCGCCTTGAACGACGCCGTGGGGTTCTGCCCCTCGTCCTTGACCCAGCACCGCGCCACGCCGATGCGCCGGGCCAGCCGCGGCGTGTCGATCATGGGTGTCCACCCCTCGCCCAGGCGCACGGCGTGGGCGGGATCGCGCACGGGCAGGAGCTCCGCGTAGCGCCACAGGTCCGCCGAGCGGCCGGCCAGGTCGTCGCGCGAAAGGCGCGCGCCGATGGATTCCAGGTCGTAGCGCGGGTAGAGCGGCTTTTCGCAGCAGGGCGAAAGCCGGTGCAGGGTCTCGCTCTCGTACGGGGCGCCGCAGCGGGTGCACTCCAGGTGCGTGGCCCCGCCGGCGGGGAGGATGTCAGTCATCAGCGTACGTCGTGGGTTCGCTTCGGGGGATTCGGACGCTCAGCGGCGGGCGGGGCGGGCGGCCAGCAGGGTTTCCACGGGGCCGCCGCAGGTCTCGCAAGCGGCCTGCGCGCCTTCCGCCCAGTGATGGCAGGCCAGGCAGAGCGTGACGAGGCGGCCTTCCTCTTCGGACTGCGCGGGAAGGAGGAACGCCGTGCCGTCCTCGGCCTGCACGCGCAGCGAGGGGCCGCTGTAGAAGTGCGCCAGCAGGTCGCGCAGGTCCACGTCGCCCGCCTTTGCGACGACGTCCTCGCGGGTGACGGCCGTGCGGTCGCGAAAGCGGGCGCGCTCCGCCGTCCACGTGCGCTCCACGCCCGCCTCCGGCTGCAGCGTAAGCGTGAGCCCGCGCGTTTCCAGCGTGAAGCGCACGTTCAGCCGGGTGCGCAGGCGTTCGGCGGCGCGCTGCAGGTCCAGGCCGGGCGCCAGCTGCCGGCGGTTGGCTTCGTGGATGGAGGGATCGCAAAAGATCTGGGCGCGGGCGTGGGACCACAGGGGGGTCTTGAGGTTGCCCACGTCCGTCTCCACCACGGCCGTGTAGTCGTAGGGCCGGTCCACCGTGCCGGCCTCGATGCGCGTTTCCTGCACGCCCGGCTCGTCGCGCAGGGTGTCCAGCAGCGCGCGGGCAAGGAGGTCGCGGCGCTCGTGGTTGCCCAGGGGGCACCACAGCGCGGGATCGAACAGCTCGGGAAAGTCCGTCGGATTCATCGGATGTCGCTTCTCACGCAGAGGACGCGTTGCCGCGCGACAACCTAGCCCCGTGCACGGGCAACCGAAACTGCATTTTCACGCAGAGGGAGCAGAGGCAGCAGAGTACCCCAGTCCGCGCGGAACCGGGGTACTCTGCTGCCTCTGCTCCCTCTGCGTGAAAAAACGCTTTTGAATTCAGCGCGAGGAGACGGCGCCGACGATCACCACGGGGCCGGAGGGCTGCGGAAGGCCGCCCGTGGGCTCCTCCGTCACGGCCACGGCCTGCAACGAGTCGGCCGGGAGCGCGTACGTCGCCTCCACGTGCGCCTCGCCGCGCGGGCCGGGGCGAAAGGTGCCCGCGGGGATCTTGCGGCTTCCCGGCGTGATGAGCCACAGCTGGTACTCGCGCCCGCGCCGCACGCCCGGCAGGTTGTGCGCGAAGAACGTCCAGCGGTTGGTGCGCGCGTCCCAGAACATGCGCCCGCCCGGCTCCGCCCGCGCCGACGACGCCAGGTCGATCACCCGCACGGCCGGCGCCGACACGGCCGCCAGCGTGGCCTCGCGCTCGCGCAGCTCC
>NZ_DASURI010001003.1:0-21961 GCF_036280135.1 Longimicrobium sp. | reverse complement strand
TTCGTCGCGCCAACGGGTTGCGCCATCATCCGGCTCACGCGGCGCTCCTCAGGATGACGCGGCGCGGCATTGGAATCCGCGTCCCTCACGAGGGTCATCCTGAGGAGCCGCCGCGCAGGCCTTTGTTCCGGCGCGATCCATGGCGGCGACAAAGGATCTTGCCGGCGAGACTCTGCGGCGGCCTCGTGCACGGACCCCAGCCCCGAGTCTCGCACGCAAGATCCTTCGTCGCGCCAACCGGTTGCGCCATCATCAAGTCCGCGCGGCGCTCCTCAGGATGACGCGGCGCGGGGGAACGTCCTTCAAACGCCCTCACCGTCAGGCACACGTCACGGACGCGCTCCACATCCGCTCGGACGACGACGCGGGGCGTCCTACTTGGGCCGGGGCTGGTTGGCGCGGACGTTCTCGTTGGCCAGGCGCGCGGTCTCGGCGATGCGGGCTGCGCGCGTCTCGGGCTTCTTGGCCAGCGTGATCCACTGCAGGATCTGCTTCCGGACGGACGGCGGGAACGCGTGAAAGTAGCGCGCGGCATCGGGATACGACGCGAGCGCCTGCTCCAGGTCCGCCGGCACCTCCAGCGCCTCGCTGGCATCCAGCAAGCTCCACGAGCCGTCCGCCCGCGCGGCCTCGATCTTCGCCAGGCCGGGTGGCGCGATCTGCCTATCCGCCATCAGCCGCTCCACGCGCTCCTTGTTGGTGCGCGACCAGCCGGTGCCGGGCTTGCGCGGCGACATCCACTGCATCGCCCGCTCGTCGTCCAGCGTGACCGCCTTGCTGTCGATCCACCCGAAGCACAGCGCCTCCTCCACCGCCTCCTCGTACGGAACGCGGGGCTTGCCGGTGGTCGTCTTGTAGCTCACGAGCCAGACGCCCTCCGGCCGCGCGTGGTTGCGCTCCAGCCAGGCGCGCCACTCCGCGCGCGTCGTAGGGTGGACGGAGTTCTCGGGTAGATCGGCCATGGCGGGAGGGTGCGGAGGAGGTGGACGCGCCGCGGACGCCGCGGCGCGAGGACGGCGGATTACCGCGAAACCTCGGGCGGATCGTCCAGCGCGCGAAAGCGGGCCGCGAAGCGCTCCATCCGCGCGCGGTTCACGCCCATGTCGCCGCGCCCCACCCGGGACGCGGACCGAAAGCGGATGACGCGCGCGGGGCCATCCACCACCACCTCCACGTCGTCCACGAAGCGAAAGAGGCGGCTCCGCGCCTCCGCGCGCAGGTAGCCGGGCGCCTCGAGCGTCACGCGCGTCCGCGGCTCCGCCAGCAGCGCCTGCCGGGCGTGGGCCTGCGCCTGCTCCGGCGTGCCGCCAAAGGGGATGGACGGGATGGCATGACGCCGGTCCGCGGCCTCGGTGCTCACGCAGTTGGGCGTGGACGGGCACGGCCGCAGCGCCTCACCGGGCCTCGTGAGGTTGCGCGGCGCCGGCTGGCAGCCCACGAAGGCGAGCAGCGTGGTGAGCATCATGAGCGTGTGGACGCGGGTCATCATCGGCCGTCGTCTGCGGGATTGAACCCGGCTGCGCACGTCACGCGCCGTCAGGGGGAAGGGTGCGGAGAAATCGCTCGGCGTCCGCGCCGGAGCGCAGGAGGACGGCGCGCTGGTCGGGGCGGAGCGTGTCGAGCTTCGCGAGGACACCCGGACGGCGCTCCCGCGGATACGTCCAGATCCACCGGGCGAACTCCCACGTCAGCCGCTCGTCGTTGTCGGGCGCCATGTCGGGCCGCGACCGCCCGTGGTGGATGATTCGCCGCTTGACGGCCCGCCACAGGCAGACGACGCGCGGAAAGTCCAGAAAGATTGCCGTGTCGCACGCGGCCAGACGGCGGTCCAGCGTGCCGGCGTAGTTGCCGTCCATCACCCACGCGTCGCGCGCGAGCAGGTCGTCGACGATGCGCGTCCACTCGTCCTTGGGCGTGGCGACCCAGCCCGGCTTCCAGTAGATCGCGTCCAGGTGGATGAGGGGTAGCCCCGTGCGCTCCGCCAACCGCGCCGCGAACACCGACTTCCCCGCCCCGCTGGACCCGATCACGAGGACTTTGCGGATGGCGGCACACACTTGCAGTAATTAGCGGTTGGCGAAGTTATGCCTGAGGGTAGGTGAGTTCGTCATCCCTCGAAGCCGATACGGAATGCTCATATGGCAAAGCGCTGAACTACTGCTGGATACTCGTATGCGAATCGTCCCAGCGCATCACGCCATTTACCCGATTCGATCTCACATTCAGGAACATCGATGTCCGTACTCACGCCCAATCGGCTGGCATGGAGTCTATATGCGTTGACAAAAGCCCGCTCCGATGCGGTAAAAGCGATTTCTGATGATCTATGAATGCGCCTCATTTCCCAAAGCTCAAGCACGAACCCGAGAATGGCGGCTGCGAACTTCGCAACGAAAAATGCTGCGACCGCTTGCCAGCTTTCTAGAAATAACCCCGTTAAAGCAATCGCGACTAACAGAACTCCAAAACCGGAGACATAGCTGTATGCGGTCCCAAGTGACACCAAACCTGGGATGATGAAGATCCCATAGAGCAGGACAACCTGAGCAATTAACGTTGCAATCAGCACGTACTTGAACACCAACAACGGTGGAACGCTCTGAATGAAGCAGAATAGGCCAACGCAAAGCCCGATCGCACCGGGAGCAGAATCGATTCCCTCGGTAGTCTTAAGGACGCGAAACGGTGAGACCCTCGGCTCCAGACGAGCCATTAGCGCGAACGCGTACTGCGGCTCTAAACGGATTTTGAGACCGCGAGGAGTGGAGATCGGCATGTCTGCCTCAACTCAGTAGGAAGGCGTATCTGATGAGGAGGGAGCGGGCGCGGAGTCGGAACTTACAACCAAGTAGTCAGATCCGCACGAGCCTACTCTTCCAGCGCCACGCGGATCACGTCCAGGGGCGGGTCCATGCCCCACCAGCGGCGAAAGGCGGCGGCGCCCTGCTGGATGAGCATCTCCTTGCCGTCGATGGCGGGAAGGCCGCGGGCGCGCATCTCGTCCGTCCAGCGCGTGCCCGTGCGCGTGTAGACCACGTCCAGCGCCGCGCCGATCTCCACGCGCGTCGCATCGGGATCCAGCGGCAGCGGATCGCCCGGCTTGAGGCCCAGCGACGTCGTGTTCACGGCCAGGTCGAAGCGCTCGCCCGACAGCGCATCCGCCGAATCCGCCACGTCGATGCGCACGCCCGGCGCGCGGTACCGCTCCGCCAAGCCCCCCGCGCGCTCCACGGTGCGGTTGGCGATGGCGATGCGCTCCACGCCCGCGTCCGCCAGCGCGCAGACGACGGCGCTCGCCGCGCCTCCCGCGCCCAGCAGCAGCACGCGCGCCCCCGCCGGCGCGCGGCCCAGCACCAGCGAAACGGCCGCGGCGGCGCCGGCCACGTCCGTGTTGTCGCCGTGGATGGCGCCGTCTTCCAGCCAGTACGCGTTGCAGGCACCCGTGCGGCGGACGGCGTCGCTGGGGCGCTCCACGGTGGCCGCGGCGAGCGCCTTGTGCGGCACCGTCACGTTGCCGCCGCCGCCCGCCCGCGCGATGCCGCGCAGCAGCCCGGGCAGCTCGTCCGCGCCGCAGCGCAGCGCCACGTACACGCCGTCGAGCCCCAGGGCACGGAGGGCGGCATTCTGAAAGGTGGGGGACAGCGAGTGCGAGACGGGGTCGCCCAGCAAGGCGAACAGGCGGGTGCCGGCCGTCGGGGTGGGGGCGGGCGCCGCGCTCACGGATGGAGGATGGGCTCCAGCCGGTCCAGCGCGCCCGCGATGAGCCGATGGAGCTCCTGGTACGTGGACTCGTACAGGTTCTCGGGGCCGCCGAACGGGTCGCGGACGGAGTAGCCCTCGTCCGCGCCGGACGCGAAGTCGCCCAGGGTGAGCACCTTTTCCTCGCCGCCCAGCCGGCGGACGCTGGAGAGGTGGCTGGCGCCCATCACCAGCACCAGGTCCGCCCAGCTCACCAGCTCGGGCGTGAGCGGCTGGCTGCGGTGCGCGTCCAGCGGAACGCCGTGGCGCGCGGCCACGCTCACGGCGAACTCCGACGCGGTGTCGCCGGGGCGCGCGGCGATGCCGGCGCTGGCCACCTGCACGTGCTGCCAGCCGCGCCGCTCCAGCTCCGCCCGGGCAATGCCCTCGGCCAGCGGCGAGCGGCACGTGTTGCCCGTGCAGACGAAGAGGATGTTGAACGTGGTGGTCCGCGGCGTCGGCGTGCCCGCCTGCTGGCTCATCTCCGGTCCCATCGCGAGGTCGTGCTCCGTGCGTCCGTGGTCCGCATCGCGTGGATGCGCGCGAGCGGACAATCTATCGAACTCCGCAAGCCGCGTACAACTACGGGTGATAGCGAGCGGGGACCGATGTGAATCGCGAAGGGATCAGACATTCGCCGGAGTCCGAGCCGGAGCGAATGAATTCGCCGCTGGAACGGCACGAAGTCCGCCTTCGCGGACTGCCCCAGCGAAGGTCGGGCCGGTGTGCACCTGCGCGTACAATGAGCCCGCAACCCCGCCGGGTGGCGCGTGCGTTGGTGGTTGAAGCCTTGTTCGCAGAGCGCGTCGGCGCGAGACGAGGCTTACCGCTGTCCCAGCGGCGGGTTTACCCGCTCAGGCTGGGGGGTGGCGCATCGGCTTGATTTCCCCCGTTCCGGTTGATGGGCGCTCAGGCTGGGGCGGCGTTTATACTGGGGAACCCCCGCTCAGGCCGGGAGACGGCGTCTCTGTTCGAGGAACCCCGCTCCGACTAGATCCTGGCACTCACCCTGGCTCCCCCCGCGCGAGCACTTCCGCGATCGGCAGGTCCTCCGGGCGGGTGACCTTGAGGTTGCGGTGTGCGCCCATCACCACGCGCACGGGGCCGGCGTAGCGCGCGAAGACGGCCGCGTCGTCCGTGGCGCCCACACCGTCCGCGCGGGCCCGGCGATACGCGTCGACCAGCGCGGCGCGGGGAAAGCCCTGCGGCGTCTGCGCCTGCCAGAGCGCCGCGCGGTCCGGCGTGTCGACGATCACGCCGTCGGCGTCCACGCGCTGGATGGTGTCCGTCACGGGCACGGCCGCGATGGCGCCGCCCTCCGCGTCCAGCACCCGATCGATCACGTCCGCCGTGACGAACGGCCGCGCGCCGTCGTGCACCAGCACGCGATCCGCATCCGCATCCGCATCCACCGCCATCAATCCGTTGAACACGGAATCGCCACGCTCCGCCCCGCCCGCGACGATCGTGACCGGCAGATCCGCCAGCCAGCGCGGCGGGTCCTCCACGTCGTCCGGCGGCAGCACCACGACGACGGATGCGATGCGGGGGTGATGCAGGAACGCGCGGACGGCGCGCAGCAGCACGGGCTCGCCGCCGATCTCCAGGTACTGCTTGCGGACGGGCCCGCCAAAGCGCCGCCCCGACCCGCCCGCCACGATGACGGCCGCCGCGCGCGCGCTCATCCGCCGAAGATGGCGGCCACGAGGGCCCGCACGTCCTCCGCGGGCACGGCGGTGATGCCGGCCGGCACCGTCTGCGGCACCGCGCGGGGCGAAAGATACGCCTTGCGAAAGCCCATCCGCGCGGCCTCCGCCAGCCGGCGCTCCACCTGGCCCACGGGCCGGATCTCGCCGCCCAACCCTAGCTCGCCGATGAACACCGCGTCCGCCGGCGCGGGCCGGTCAAAGACGCTGGACGCCAGCGCCACGGCCACGGCCACGTCCCCCGCCGTCTCCGCCAGCCGCAGCCCCCCCACGACGTTCAGGAACACGTCCAGCTGCCCGAACGCGAGCCCCGCGCGCTTTTCCAGAACCGCGAGGAGAAGCGCGAGCCGCTTCTGGTCGATGCCCGTGCTCACCCGCTGCGGCGCGCCGTACGCCGCGCGGGACGCGAGCGCCTGCACCTCCACCAGCAGCGGCCGCGTGCCTTCCATGGTCGCCACGACGGCGGAGCCCGACGCCGCGCCGCTGCGCTCGCCCAGGAACAGCTCCGACGGGTTGGCCACGGGCGCCAGCCCCGCCGCCGTCATGCGAAAGACGCCGATCTCGTCCACCCCGCCAAAGCGGTTCTTGGTCGCCCGCAGCACGCGGTTGTCCAGCCCGCCGGCGCTCTCGAAGTAGAGCACGGTATCGACGATGTGCTCCAGCGTCTTGGGCCCCGCGATGCCGCCGCCCTTGGTGACGTGGCCCACGAGAAAGACGGCCGTCCCCGTCTGCTTGGCAAAGCGCTGCAGCCGCGCGGCGCACTCGCGCACCTGGCCCACGTTGCCGGGCGCGCCTTCCAGCTCCGGCGTGTAGACCGTCTGGATGGAGTCGATGAGCAGCACCCGCGGCGCCAGCTCCGCCGCGCGCAGCAGGATGCTGTCCAGCTCCGTTTCGGCCAGCAGCGTCACGGACCCGGCGGATTCCTCCAGCCGATCACTGCGCAGCTTGACCTGGTGGGCCGATTCCTCGCCGGAGACGTACAGTGTCTGCAGCTGCGCGGCCTCCAGCCGCCCGGCCACCTGCAGCAGGATGGTCGACTTGCCGATGCCCGGCTCGCCGCCCACCAGCACCACCGAGCCGGGCACGATCCCGCCGCCCAGCACGAAGTCGAACTCCGCCAGCCCCGTGGCCCAGCGGCGCGCCTCGGCGCCCTCGACCTCGCGCAGGCGCACGGGCGCGGACACGGCGCCCGCCGCGCGCGCGGTCGCCCCGCCGGCGGACGCCTTGGCGCGCTTGGGCGCGGTGGGCTCCTCCACCAGCGTGTTCCACTCGCGGCAGGCGGGGCACTGGCCCTGCCACCGGGCCGTCTCGTTGCCGCACTCGCGGCAAAAGAACGCCGTCTTGGTCTTCGCCATCCGTTGCTCGTCCGCTCCCGGCCGGTCAGGCCGCAGCCGCCTGCTTGCGCGCGCCGACGGTCGTCCGCGCGTAGTGCCGCATCTCCGCGATGTCGCCCACGTACGGGCGAATGGCGGCCAGGAACGCCGGAAACTCCGGCCCGCGGCGAAAGCCCTGCATGTGCCCTTCCTCCGACTCCCACTCGATGCGCAGGATGTACGACGCCGGCGCCTCCACGCAGCGCGTGAGCTCGTACGCCAGGCAGTGCGGCGACGCGTCGAGCGATGCGGATGCCCGCGCGTACGCCGCCTCGAACTCCGCCGCCCGGTCCTCCGCGATCTCGTACCGGATGTATTCCACGATCATGGTCCCCGCCCCGTTCGCGCCGGTAGTGGATGACACGCCGCTCCGTCCGTCGAAGGCGTCGCCGAATCGCGCGCTTGGACGAACCAGGGCGGATCAGCATGGCGTCATCCTGAGGAGCCGCCGCGCGGGCCTTTGTCAGTCCCTGATCCCTGGCGGCGACGAAGGATCTTGCCTGCGGAACTAGAGGGCGACCCTCGTGCAGGCAATCCGCCTCCGAGTCTCGCACACAAGATCCTTCGGTCGCGCCAAGGTCCTGCGTGCGTTCACGTTACGCGCGGCGCCCCCTCAGGATGACGCTTGCTCGCCTCCTGCGAAGGCAGCTCAGCGAGCCGCGCTCCATCCGAAGCGAATGAGACGCCGGCGGATGGACAATCGCCCGTCCGGTGAGCCGATGCTCCGCCGGACGGGCGATGCGCGTGGCGAATGCGGATCAGCCGCCGCCGTACTCGTCACTGCGCCGCGTAAAGTTCTCGAACCGCGTGAACTCCTTGCGAAAGGCGAGCTGCACGGTGCCCGTGGCGCCGTTACGCTGCTTGCCGATGATGACCTCGGCCAGCCCTTCCAGGCTGTTGCCGTCCTTGTCCGTGGGTCCGTGGTAGTACTCCGGCCGGAACAGGAACATGATGACGTCCGCGTCCTGCTCGATAGCGCCGGAGTTGTGGCTCACGATGCCGTCCGCCAGCCAGCACGCCGGCCCGGGCACCGTCAGGTCGAACACTTCTTCCTCGCCCTCGGCCACGACCTCCACCACGCGGTCCCAGAACAGGTCGCTCCCGGCCCACTCCCGCAGCGTGTCGTCTTCCAGCAGCGTGGCGTAGTCCGCCACCACAGCCCGGGACGGCGCGAAGCGGAAGTGCGACGTGCCGCCGTACGACGTCCCCCGCGCGTTCGCCATGGCACGATGGGTGACGCCCCGCTCCATCATTCGCCCACGCACCAGGTCAAACACCTCGCGCGGCAGGGTGTCCACGTTCGTGTTCGCGATCTTCCCGTCCAGCATCCTGCGGAACTGCTTGACCTGCTCGGCGCGCGGGCCAAAGCCGCCGATCACCTCCACGAACCGCCGCTGGTCCTCGCTCCCGGAGACGGACACGGTAAAGACCGGCTTCCCCACCTTCTGCTCCTGCTCGCGGATGCGCGCCACCATTCCCAGCCGCAGCAGCAGCGCGGCTACGTCGTCCGCCAGCGTACGGCTGCACGTGGAGAAAAAGATGGAGGACGACCCGCGGCTCCCCGGCCTGCGTGCGTGGACCGTTCCGTCCGTGGCCCACAGGTGACGCAGCAACAGCGCAACCTGACGGTCGGAGAAGCGGAAGACATCCGCCGGCAGCCGCTTTTGGTGCGAGCGCTGGTTGAAGATCCCCAGCTCGCGCAGCCACAGGTTCACCCCGGCGGGATGCCAGCGGTCGCCGTTGCCGCTGAGCACCAGCTGGTGCCAGTTGCCGCGCCCCGCGTGGCGGTTTACCTGCGCGCCGAACTCCGCGCGCGCCGCCTCCGTCACGATGGCGCTGTTCTCCTCCGACGCCGTCGTGTAGCGCAGCGGCTGCCCGCTCAGGTAGCTGCCATCGCCTACCAGGTGGCCCAGCAGGGCCACGCGCAGGTCCGGCCACTCCACCGGCTGCGCGGGCTCCGGCACCCGCCGCGCAAGCGCCAGCCGGTCGCCGGGCGCGATCTCGGAGACATGCACCCATCCGGACGGGCCGCGCAGGCGGTGCTCCGCCGTGGCGCGGATCCGCCGCCCGCTCGCCAGGCGGACGCTGAACACGGGCTTCCGCCCCACGGACCAGACGAGGTCGCTGGCCGCCGTCGCCAGTCGGCCCGCCTCCGTCACCGTGTGCACCTCCGGCGTCGTGCCGACGAGGTCGCGGATGGGGACCCGGCGGCCATCCGCGAGCCAGACGATCGTATCGCCCGTGACGCACTCGCGCAGGTCCGACATCATGGGGCGCTTGTCGGGGCGCGACTCCACGGCGCGGGACAGCTGCGAAAGCGCCACCACGGGCACCTCCAGCTCCTTGGCCAGCGCCTTGAGCCCTCGCGAGATCTCCGACACCTCCTGCTGGCGGTTCTCCGTCTTGCCGTTGCCCGTCATGAGCTGCAGGTAGTCGACGATGATCATCGACAGGTCGTCGCGGTCGGACTTGAGGCGCCGGGCCTTGGCGCGCATCTCCAGGATGGAGATGCCGGGCGTGTCGTCGATGTAGATGGGCGCCGTGTTCAGCAGCCCCGCCGCCTGCGCCAGCCGCGGATAGTCGTCGTCGCGCAGGCGGCCCGTGCGCACGCGGCCCGCGTCCACCCGCGCCTCGGACGTGAGCAGACGCTGCACGAGCGAGTCCTTGCTCATTTCCAGCGAGAAGAACGCGACGCACTTGCTCTCCTCGATGGCCGCGTGCTGCGCGATGTTCAGCGTGAACGCCGTGTTGTGCACGCACACGTCGTTGGCCACGAAGTTGTGCGTGCCGGGCACCGTCAGGTCGTACACCTGCTTGAGGCCCAGCGGCTCCACGGAAACGACCTCGTCCCAGTACACGTCGCTGTCCGCCAGGGCCGCCAGTTCCCCGTCGCCCAGGGCGGCGGCGAGCGCCGCCAGCCGGTCGCGGCTGAGCGCGCGCGTGCCCACGTGGATGTTGGTGGATCCGCGGATGCCCGCGCGGCGCGCCAGCGACGCCCACGACTCGTCGCCCTTGCGCTCGGCGATGCGCGTCCCGATCTCGCGGGGAACGAGGTCGCGGTTCGTCTGATACCGCTTCTCCTCGAGCGCCCGCTCCACCCGCGCGACGGCCGTCTCCTTGCCAAAGATGCCGATCTCGCGGACGAACGTGCGCAGCGACCGCGCGTCCGTCACGTCCAGCTGCCACGCCTGGCGCCGTCCGCCCGCGTACTTCACCCGCCGGCGGCGCAGGCTGGCGACGATGCCAAAGCGCAGCAGCAGGTGCTGCACCTGCCGCGCGAGCCGCTCGCTCACCGTCGCGTAGCCCACCTGCGCCTGGCCACTGGCCAGCACCGTCGCCCAGCCGTCCGTGGCGAACAGGCGGTTGAGGAACAGCGCCAGCAGGTCGCGCCGCAGGGGAAAGACGGAGGCGGGGACAGTCTTCTCCGCCACGCCCTTGCCCCAGAGCCCCTGCCCCTCCAGCCACGCCGTCAGCGGGTTGCGCTCCGTCCGTCCGTCCGTGTCGAACTCCACGCAAAGGGCGGCGGAGAGCGCCCGCCGCTCCGCCGCGCGGGGCACGTGCCGGCCGCGCGCCCAGTGGCTCACGGACCCGCGGCTCACGCCCACGGCCGCCGCCACGCGCGCGCCGTCCCCCCGCTGGCGCGGCAGGGCGTCCGCGATCGTCGCGGAAAGCGCCGCGCGGGCGGCGGCCGTCGCCACGGAATCGCGGCGGACGTTCAGCGTCGGCGTCCGCGCGCCGCGCGAATCCTCCGTCGTGGCCGTCACGCCGCCGAACGCCGCCACGGCGCCCGCGAAGTCGTCGCGGACGTGGGGGTCGGCGCTGGTGAAGCGCGGGTTGGTCCCCGTGAGCCCGCCGTCGCCGATGAGGTAGGCCAGGAGCGTGACCTCGCACTCCTGCATCTCCGCCGTCCCCTCCACGGGGATGCGGCGCGGGACGGCCACGTGCTGCCCCACGGCGATCTCGCCCAGCGGCTTCCATCCGTCCACGGTGAGGAACGGGTGCGTGAGCGTGGTCTCGATCTGCCGGCCCAGGCGGGTGGTCACGCGAAAGACGGGCTTCTCGCCGTCGTCCACGAACGCGCTGGGCTCGGTGATCCCCAGCTTCCAGTCCTCGCCCAGCGTCAGCAGCCGCGCGTGGCGGCGCTCGCAGATCTGCTCGATGGTGGCGACGGAGCCGTCCTCCAGCACGATCTCGGCGTCGTGCGACAGGCACTTGCCCATGGAGGGACGGGCGGCGACGATGATCAGGTCGCCCTTCTGGAACCCGGCCGTCATCTCGTCCAGGTCCACGAAGCCCGTGGGCACGCCCGTGACGGCGGAGCTGTTCTGCGACAGGAGCTCGATGCGCTCCATGGCCGGCCACAGCAGCTCCTTGATCCACACGAAGCCCTTGCGCTCGTGCGTCTGCGCGATCTGGAAGATGCGGCTCTCGGCCTGGTCCAGCAGCTCGTCGATGTCGCCCTGGTGCGCGTACGTCTCCTGGATGGTGACCGTGCTGGCCTCGATCAGCCGGCGCAGCACCGCCTTTTCGCGGACGATCTTGGCGTGGTACTCGATGTTGGCCGCCGTGGGCACGGCGTCCATCACCGACGCGATGAACTGCAGGCCGCCCACCGCCTCCAGGTCGCCCGCGCCCCGCAGCTCCTCGGCCAGCGTCACCGGGTCGATGACGTCGCCGCGCTGAAAGATGCGCACCATCGCCCGGAACGCGCGGCGGTTGCCCTCGCGGTAGAACATCGAGTCGTCGACGACCTCGATGGCCTTGGTGACGGCATCGCCTTCCAGCAGCATGCCACCCAGCACCGCCAGCTCCGCCTCGGCGCTGTACGGGGCGGAGCGGCCGGCGAACGCGTCGGGCGCGGCGACCTTGGGAACGAACGGGGCGAGCGTGGCCATGGCGGTACTGCTTACCAGAGAAACGGCTGACGCGTCCCGCGGGGCGGCGGGACGTGCTCAGGAAATCGGATCAGGGGTCGGTCAGGAGGCGTCCAGCACGTCGCGGGCCCGCTGCACGTCTTCCCAGACGCTGCGCACCCAGGCCGGGTGCCGCAGGCAGGCGGCGGGATGGTAGGTGGGCACCAGGGGCACGCCCTGGTACTGGTGCGTGCGGCCGCGCAGCTTGCCGATGGAGACGTCGGTCCCCAGCAGCGTC
This sequence comes from Longimicrobium sp., assembly GCF_036280135.1. Classification (GTDB taxonomy): domain Bacteria; phylum Gemmatimonadota; class Gemmatimonadetes; order Longimicrobiales; family Longimicrobiaceae; genus Longimicrobium. The sequence continues at coordinate 9,993 of NZ_DASURI010001003.1, read as the reverse complement.
TGCGCGGCGAAGGTGCCAAAGGCCAGGATCACGCGCGGCTGTACCAGCTCGATCTGCTTGAGCAGGTACGGGCTGCACGCGCTCACCTCGTCCGGCTGCGGATTACGGTTCTGCGGCGGCCGGCACTTGAGGACGTTGCAGATGTACACGTCCTCGCGCGGAAAGCCCGCCGACATCAGCACCAGGTCCAGCAGCCGCCCGGCACGGCCCACGAACGGCCGCCCGCTGCGGTCCTCGTCCTGCCCGGGCGCCTCGCCCACCACCATCACGTCCGCGTTCTCCCGACCTTCGCCAAAGACCACGTGCGTACGGGTCCTGGCCAGTCCACACCGCGGACACCCCAGTGCAATTTCGCGAACGTCGGCGAGGATCGGTAGACTTGAAATTTCTTCCGCGCTCACATAGGCAGCGGGGGCGCGGGGAGATGGCGGATGCGGGACGGTTCCCGGCACCGGCGCGCCACCGCGGACGTGCACCTCCACCTTTTCCGGCCCTTCGGCGGGGGGGCCGGATTCACGACGCGGATTGGGGGAGGACTCACGACGCGGATCCGGGGCGGATTCGCGACGGGGATCGGCGGCGGGCTCGCGGCGCGCGTCAGACGGGGGGACGAGGCGCGGCGCGGGGGCGGTCTTCTGCTCTGCCAGCAGCGCCTGCAGCTCCGCCGCGGACAGGCGGTCCAGCACCAGCTCCGCCTCGCCCAGCTCCGCCCGCTGGCGCAGGTAGCTGCGCAGCAGGTCCCGCGGATCGTCCGTCACCCGCGCGCCTCCGCGGCCCCGGCGTCCACCTTCGCGTCCGCGGAGCCGACGGACGACGCGGTGGAGACGAGCGCGTCCACGCGGTCCAGGATGGCGTCCGCCACGGCGGCCTTGGACATCAGCGGCAGGGCCTCGTCGGGCTGGCCGGGCTGCAGGAGGACGACGCGGTTCGTGTCGACCTCGAAGCCGGCGCCCGGCTCCGTCGCATCGTTCACGACCAGCAGGTCCAGCCCCTTGCCCTGCAGCTTGCGCCGCCCGTTCTCCACCGCGTCGTTCGTCTCCAGCGCGAAGCCCACAACGACGGAGCCCGGCCGCCGCGCCTCGCGGGTGGCGCGCAGCACGTCCGCCGTGGCTTCGAGCGTGATCTGCGGGACGGTTCCCGCTTCCTTCTTGATCTTGTGCGCCGCCGCGTCCGCGGGACGAAAGTCGGCCACGGCGGCGGCCATCACCAGCGCGTCCGCCTCCGCCAGCGCGGACCGTACGGCGTCCAGCATCTGCTCGGCGGACTCGATGCGCCGCAGCTCCACGCCGGGCGGCACGGAGAGCGGAGACGGGCCGGAGATGAGCAGCACGTCCGCCCCGCGACGCCACGCGGCGGCCGCGATCTCGTATCCCATCCGCCCCGACGAGCGGTTGCCGATGTAGCGCACGGGGTCGATGGCCTCGCGAGTGCCGCCCGCCGTGACGACGACGCGCTTTCCCGACAGCGGCGTCGCGCCCTCCAGCGCCCGCCCCGCGTGGGCCAGGATCTCGTCCGGTTCCAGCATGCGGCCGGGCCCCTCGCCCTCGCCCCACGCCAGCGGCCCCACGGCCGGCCCCGCGAGCCGATAGCCGAACTCCGCCAAGCGGGCCAGGTTGGCCTGCGTGGCGGGGTGGGCGTACATCCGGTCGTTCATGGCGGGGCAGAGGACTACGGGCGCCTCCGTGGCCAGCAGCGTGGCCGTGAGCAGGTCGTCCGCCATGCCGGCGGCCGCGCGCGCCAGGAAGTTGGCCGTGGCGGGCGCCACGACCACCGCGTGGGCGTCGCGCGCCAGGCGGATGTGCAGCAGGGGATCGCCCTGCGGGTAGAGCGAGCTGTAGGCGGGGCGCCCCGTGAGGGCCTCGAACGTGAGGGGGCGCACGAACTCCAGCGCGCCCTCCGTGAGAACCACGTCCACGGAGGCGCCCGCCAGGGTCAGGTCGCGCGCCAGGGTGATCGCCTTGTACGCGGCGATGCCCCCGGTAACGCCCAGGACCACGCGGCGCCCCTGGAACGGGCGCCGCGGCGCGCGCGGTCCGGGCATGGGCGGCTTAGAGGCCGTCGGAGGGACGACGGCGCTTGTCCAGCCGGAACTGGGCCGTGCCGGCGCGCACCGACTCCAGGGCGGTGGTCGTCAGCTTCTCGCGCGGCTCGTCGCCGGTGAGCGCGGGGTCTTCCATCAGCTCGCCGCGGCGCAGCTCGTTCAGGTTGCGCGCCATCTTGGCGGCCACGAGCACGCCCAGGTACTTGCTGCCGGTGTGGCGGGCCGCCTGGCCCGGGGTAACGACTCGCATGCTGTACGATCTCCTTCTTTCGGGTATCCATCCAAGCCGCCCCTGGGTGACACCTTGGGGGGCGGATTCGTTGCTGCTCGGGCTGCCGTCCCGACCCTTCGGACTGCGGGGGATGGGGACAGGGTACAGCCTGCGACTGCCCTTGTATCCCTCAGGCCGGGTCCAGGTGCCGCTCGATCTCGTGCGCGATGGCGGCGATGGTCGTTGCCAGGGGCGGATGGGGGCGCAGGGCCTCCGTCCGGCCGTCCAGGATGGCGCTCACGTCGGCCACGGCCTGGTCCAGGTGATCGTTGACGACCACGTGGTCAAACTCGCCGGCCGTGCGGATCTCGTCCAGCGCGTTGCGCAGGCGTCGCTGCACCCGCGCCTCGTCCTCGCTGCCCCGCCCCGTCAGCCGCTGCACCAGCACCTCGCCGCTGGGCGGAAGGACGAAGACGTGCACGGCCTGGGGCACCTTGTCGCGGATTTGCCGCGCGCCCTGCACGTCGATGTCCAGCAGCAGGAACTGGCCCCGCGCCTGGGCGTTGCGGACGTTGCTCAGCGGCGTGCCGTAGTAGCTGCCGTGCACCTGCGCCCACTCGATGAGCTCGCCCGCGTCGATCATCCGGCGAAACGCGTCCTCGGCCACGAAGTGGTAGTCGATCCCGTCGCGCTCCCGCTCGCGCGGCGCCCGCGTGGTGGCGCTGATGGAAAAGACGACGTCGTCACGCGACGCGCGCAGCCGGTGCGCGATGGTGGTCTTTCCCGCCCCGCTGGGCGCGGAGAGCACGAGCGGAAAGGTGGATCCGGGAACGCCGCTCACTCCACGTTCTCCACCTGCTCGCGCAGCCGCTCCACCTCTTCCTTGATGGCCACCACGCGATGGGCGATCCCCGCGTGGTTGGCCTTGGAGCCAATGGTGTTGGCCTCGCGGTGCATCTCCTGGACGAGGAACGACAGGCGCTTGCCCACGGGCTCCTCGGGATTGGCCGCCATGAGCTCGCGGAACAGCTCGTTGTGCGAACGAAAGCGGACGAGCTCCTCGTTCACGTCCCAGCGCTCGGCCAGGTACGCCACCTCCTGCGCCAGCCGCTCTTCCGAGACGCCCACGCCCTGCGACAGCTCGGTGATGGCGGCGCGCAGCCGGTCGCGCTCGGCCGAAAGGCGCTGCGGAGCCAGCTCGGTGATGGCGTCCAGGGCCGCGTCGATGGCGGCCAGCCGGCCTTCCAGGTCCGCCTGCAGGCGGCGCCCCTCGTCCTCGCGCATGGCGGCGACGGCGCGCGCGGCGTCTTCCATCACCGCCTGCACGTCGTCCTGCGGCACCTCTACCCGGCCGCCCTCGTCGTCGCGGACGATGACGTCGTTAAAGCGCAGCACGTCGGCCAGCGAGGGCTCGCCGCTCACGCCAAAGCGCGTGCGCAGCTCGCCGAACAGGGCCAGGTACGCGGCCACGCGCTCGTCGTCGAGCTTGAGACCCACGGCCGCGGCGGCCGCAGCCGGCTCCAGCCGCACGGCGACGTTGGCGTGGCCGCGCGCCAGGTGGGCGCGCAGCCAGTCTCGCATCAGCGGCTCGTACTTGGCCAGCGATGCGGGCGTGCGAAAGTTTACGCTCAGGTGCCGGTGGTTGACGGTCCGGATCTCGACGCGCAGCGTCCCCGCCTCCGTCTGCCTCTCCGCCTCCCCGAACCCCGTCATGCTGCGAATCATCGCGCCTCCGTTGGAACCGTGAAGTTTACCGGCACGGAGCGCGGGCGTCAATCGGCGGTCGGCGAAAAGCAGTGCGAAAGTGCGAAAGTGCGAAAGTGCGAGAGTGCGAGAGTGCGAGAGTGAGTACGGCGCGAGGTCGGCTCCCTGCGGCGGCCCCGGTTGTCATCCTGAGGGGCCCTCGCGGGCCCGAACGGGCCTGGATGCCTGCGGCCCCGAAGGATCTTGCCGACAGTCGCTCTGCCTCTGCGGTAGAGACGGATACGGCGGGCCGGTTCACGCGGAATGAGGGAGGCAGAGCACGGGAGAGAAGATCCCTCGTCGCCAGAGATCACGTGGTGACGGAGATCGCGCGGCGACTCCCCAGGATGACGCAGCACGCGAGGAGTCCGGCATCAGATCAGGGTGGGTGGGAAGGCATCCTCTGCCACTTTGCGGGCCGGCCGGCATCCGCTAGCTTCCGTAATCCATTCGCATCACGGGACCTGCATGGAAACCAGCCAGCTCGGAAAGAACCGCACGCGGCAGCGCGACGTGATCGCGCGGGTGATCGGCGAGGCGGGCGGGCCGCTCACCGTCGGCGAGATCCTGGAGCGCGCGCAGCAGGAGATCGAGGGGATGGGCGTCGTCACCGTCTACCGCACCCTCAAGCTGCTCAAGGAATCCGGCCAGGTGCGCACCGTCATCCTTCCCACGGGCGAGTCGCGCTTCGAGCCCGCGGGCCGCGGCCATCATCACCACTTTCACTGCCGTGTGTGCGACGAGGTGTTCGACGTGGCCGGCTGCCACCTGAGCCTGCCCGCCGGCGGCGAGATCAGCCCCGGCTTCGTCGCCGAATCGCACGACATCACCTTCTACGGCACCTGCCCGGAGTGCTCCCGCTAGCACCCGGGCAGTCTTCCTTCTCCGCCACTCCTCCCCTCCGCTCGTCGTAAACGCCTGTCTTCAATCGAGTTGGCTTCCATTTTGCGACTGGATTCCGTCACCAGGAGCCCGGGGCACTCCCGCCCCGAATCCGAGACCGGCAGACAGGAGACGAACGGATGCGCAAGATCACGCTCGAGCTGGACAGCCTGACGGTGGAGAGCTTCGAGACGGCGGCGGCGGGCGCGGACCGCGGCACGGTGCAGGCGAACCTGGATCCCACGCTGCACGGGCCCAACTGCGGCTCGGCGTTCGACGCGTGCCAGACGGGCCTGTGCACCGGCGATTGCGAGCCCACCTACAGCCCGGACGCGTGTCCCACCGCGTATCCGGAATACTGCTGAGGAACGGCCGGCGGGAGCGCCCACGGCGGGCGCTCCCAACCACAGACAGGAGAAGCAGCATGCGGAAGATCACGCTCTCGCTCGACAGCCTGGCCGTGGAAAGCTTCGAGACGGCGACGGTGGACGGCGATCGCGGGACGGTGCAGGCGCACGTTGCGCCCACCTACAACGGCGCCAACTGCGGATCCGCGTACGACGCGTGTCCCACGGGCCTGTGCGCGCCCACGTCCACCCCGCGCAACTGCTGAAGCGCGGTATGGCTGACGCAGGCACAAACGGCCGCGCCGCCCCGGGAAGGGACGGCGCGGCCGCTCTGCATCCAACCTCCATGCGAGTCTGCAGTTACTTTCGCACTCCCGCACTTTCGCACTTTCGCACTGCCGTCAAAACAGCACGCGGTACACCAGCGACACGTTTCGCCCGGGCGACGGCACCAGCAGGCGGCTCGTGGGCTCGCGGTACAGCTCGTCCAGCAGGTTGTCCACCCGCAGCACGATGCTGTGGATGCGGCCCGCCCCGCGCAGGCTGATGCCCCCGCTGGCGTTCACCAGCGTGAACGACTCCGTGCGGAACGCCTCCGGCTCGGCCCGGTTCTGCGCGAACGCGTGGCGCGCCTCCAGGCCCAGCGAGTAGCGCCCGTCGTCCCAGCGCGCCGACCCGCCAATGCGCGACGCCGGCATGAACGGCAGCGCATCGCCATCGATGAAGTCGCCCCGCACCAGGTCGCCCATCACGCCCAGCACCAGGTTGCGCGCCACGACCGCCTCGACCTGCCCCTCCAGCCCCCGCAGCTGCGCGTCGTCCTGGCGAAAGCGGTTGAGCGGCACCGACTCGGGCTCGCCCTCGTGGTCGATGGTGGTGTCGCCCACCACGTCGGCCGTGATGTAGTTGTCGATGCGGCTGTAGAACGCCGCCACCTGCGCGTTGACCCGCTCCGACTGCGCCCGCAGCACCGCCTCGGCCCCGCGGTTCACCTCCAGGTCCAGGTCCGGGTCGCCGATGTCGTACGTGCCCGCCGCGTGGTGAAACGCGTTGGAGAACAGCTCCTCCACCGTGGGCGCGCGAAAGCTCTGGGCCACGCTCACGCTGCCCGACAGGTGGCTGGTGAACGGCACGTTCAGCCCCAGCGAGCCCGACACGTTGCTGAAGTCACGCGCGCGCACGCCCGTAAAGCGCGGATCGTCCGTCTCGTCCGGCGACACGCGGTACACGTCGTAGCGGGCGCCCGCCTGCAGCGACGGGCCGTTCTCCGCCGCCGTCAGGGGCAGCTCCTGGTAGACGAACGCGCCCGCCGTGCGGCTCTGCGCGCCCGGCGTGAGCGCCTCCTCGCCCTCCGGCGCGTACTGCTTGAGGAGGGCCGAGATGCCCACGGCGCCGCTGAACCGGCCCAGGCTCGTCTTGGCCGTCACGTTGCCCGACTGCGTGTTGAGCCGGAACCGCGTGCCGATCTCGCCCTCGGGCTCGATCTCGTCGTGGCCGTACCACTGCGCGCTGCCGTCCACCCGCAGGTTGGTGAAGCCGCGCTCGCCCAGGGCCACGTCCACGCGGCCGCTGCCGTCCAGGCGGTGCCCGTCGATGGTCACCCCCGCCTCCTCGGCCCCGGGCAGGGCGGCCAGGCCGTAGTTGAACTGGTACCCGCCCAGCGACGCGCCCGCCTGCACCCGCTCCGTCACGTAGCCCAGCCCCGCCGTGCCGTACAGGTTCTCGTACTGCGTGTTGTCCAGCGTCTCCCCGCCGCCCGTGTGCGTGTCCTCCACGCGCCGGCCGCCGCCGCGGGCGCTCAGGGCCAGCGTCTCCGTCAGGGGCAGCGTGACCTCGCCCGTGAGGGCGCCGCCGGGGTTCACCGACTCGCCCTGCAGGGCCAAAAAGCCCGACGCCTCGCCCGGGATGGTGGTGGGGATGTCCGTGGAGATGACGTTCACCACCCCGCCCAGGGCGTTGTTGCCGTACAGCAGCGACGCGGGGCCGCGCACCACCTCGATGCGGCTGGCGGCCAGCGGGTCCACCGACAGTGCGTGGTCCGCCGACGTGCTGCTCAGGTCGCCCGTGCGCTGGCCGTTCTGCACCACCAGCACCCGCTCGCCCGACAGGCCGCGGATGACGGGGGTGGACGCCGCCGGGCCGCCGTAGCGCACGGACAGGCCGGGCTGCGACGCCAGCGTCTGCGCCACGCTCGTGCCCAGGTTGCGCTCCAGCGCCTTGCCGGAGAGCTCCACGGTGGACTGGGTGATGTTGAGCGGGTCCGCGCTGCGCGGGCTGGCCGTGACGTTGATGCCCTCCAGCGACAGCACGGTGGAGCGCAGCACGACCTCCACCCGCACGTCCGGCCCGTCAGCCGGCACGGTGACGACGGCGTGGCCGGGCGCGTAGCCCAGCAGCGTCACGTCCAGGTGATAGGTGCCCGGGCGCAGCGCGCGAAAGGTGAACGCGCCGTCGCGCTCCGACAGCGTGGAGCGGTTGAGCTCGTTGATGACGATGCGGGCGTTGGGGAGCGGCGTGCCCGCGGTGTCGCGCACCACGCCCACGATGGGCGGCGCGACGTCCGCGGCGCGGGCGGTGCCGGCGGCGGCAAGGATCGCGGCCAGCGCCAATACGGCGCCCCGCGCAAAAGACTTGAGCATGGGGTACGGCTCTCCTGAAATCCGGAACGGACGCGCAGGGCACGCCGGTTGGCGGACCTGCCGTATACAGTATACCGTGGCGTCGTGTGGACGCCGGATTTCAGGCGAGCGGCGGCGCGCGGGCGCGGGCCGGAGAGGCGGGACGGTGGGTGCGCGCCGTGTGCTCGGACGGCAATTCCACCCGGCGGACGTCGTCCACCAGGGGCACGTACGCGCCGGGCGCCGGCAGGGCCAGCTCGGCGGACGCGTGGCACAGGATGCAGTCCAGGTCGCTGTGCGCGCCGCCCGGGCTGCCGTCGTCGCCGGGCTGGTGGCCCACGAACGACGAGACGTGGGATGGATCGTACCCCGGGCCGTACACGTGGAACGCGGGGATGGCCGCGGCACCCACCAGGTGCAGCAGCATCCCCAGCAGCAGCGCGAAGCGCCGCGCGTTCGACGGTCCGGAGGTCATCTTCATCCCGGCGTGGCTACCCCTTCGTGGGCGGCGGGTTCCCGGCGGCGTTCCCAGTGCGGGCGTTTCAAGCCCGTCAAATAGGCGAAATCCGGAGCGTCCCGCTGGACCGCGATCCGGAGGTCATTGCGCCGCTACAGACCAAGACCCGCACCGCAGCCGATTCGCTGGGATCACCTCGCCGAGCATCACAAGCTCCCCAATTCAACGCCCTCTCCCACGGAGCCGTGAGGGAGGGCGTCTTCTTTCGCGGACTATCTCGTGGCACCGAATCCACGACCGCACTTTCGCACTTCCGCCCTCACGCACTCGTGAGATAGCCGCGCAGCCGGGCCAGGTTGCGAAGGTCCATCGTCACCTGGTCCTTGGGGTTCTCCGGCAGCTCCTTGGGGGTCTCCAGCACCTTGGGCACGAGGGCGAAGCGCGGGTCGGTCATCAGCCGGCGGAAGGGCTCGTCGCCCAGCGAGCCCTCGCCGATGGCGGCGTGCCGATCGCGCTTGCTGGCGAATGGCGTGGCGCTGTCGTTCAGGTGGAACAGCCGCACGCGGTCCAGGCCGATGACGTCGGCCAGCTGATTGATCACGCCGTCGTAGTCCTCGCGCAGGTCATAGCCGGCGGCGTACACGTGGCACGTGTCCACGCACACGCCCACACGATCGCTCACGTTGCCGGGCATCCGCGCGATCATCTCGGCCAGCTGCTCGAACCGCGAGCCGATCACCTTTCCCGAGCCCGCCGTCGTCTCCAGCAGCACCTGGACGGTGCCGCCGGCCTCCTCCAGCGCGCGGGCGATCATGTCGGCGTTCTGCGCAAGGCCGCGCGGCAGGTCGCCGTCCGTGGCGTTGCCGGGATGCGTGACCAGCGCGTGCAGCCCCAGCTGGTTGGCCCGGTTCAGCTCGCCCAGGAACGCCGAGTACGAGCGGTCCAGCAGCAGCGCGTCGTGGGTGGCCAGGTTGATGAGGTAGCTGTCGTGCGCGTTGGCGTACGCCACCCCGTGCTGCGCGACTGCCGCGCGAAAGGCGAGGGCCTCGTCGTCGGGGATCGTCACCTCGGCCCAGCGGTTGGGCTGCTTGGTGAAGATCTGGATGGCGGTGGCGCCGATGTCGGCGGCGCGCGCGGGCGCGTTGCGGCACCCGCCGGCGGTGGATACGTGGGCTCCCAGCAGCACTGCGGTGTCTTCCGTGTCGGCAGTCGAAGAGGACGCGAAGTGTGCAAGGTAGACGGTGGACGGCGAGTGCGAAAGTGCGAAAGTGCGAAAGTGCGAAAGTGCGAAAGTGCGAGAGTGCGAGCGTGGAACGATCGGGATCTCAGCCCTCGCGTCGTCCTCTCCCGAGGCGCCCCAGGGCTCGTTGAAGTCTACACCCTCTCCCGCGCAGTTTGCGGGAGAGGGTGCGAGCCTAAGCGAGCGGGTGAGGGCTCCCCGCCCCTAACTCCTTTCCAGAACGGACGTTCGAGCGGGAGATCGCCGCCCGTCCGGGGGTGACGGGGGGTTCGCGAACGTGGTAGATTTCGGGCGTGGAGACGACGGCCGCGCGGCGCGGACGCATCCACCCCGAAACCGAATTTCAAAAGAGACCGGAGACCTACGTTGTTCCATCCCTGGCACGAGATGGAGGCAGGCCCCGACGCTCCCGCCCGCATGAACGTGGTGGTGGAGATCCCCCGTGGCAGCCGCA
>NZ_DASURI010001002.1:0-5487 GCF_036280135.1 Longimicrobium sp. | reverse complement strand
CGCCGCCACCTGCTCCACGGTCTCGCCGTCGCGCGTGCGCGCCTCCGCGCATCCGTACGCGGTGGCAAAGAGCAGTGACTGCCGCCCGGCCAGCACGCGGACGGAGGGGCCCAGCAGCCGCGCGGCCTCGCGCACGTCCTTGCCCAGCACGTCCGGCGTGACCGTGCCGGGAAAGCGCGATCGCACCTCGATGTAGTCGCGGTGGGTGTAGAAGTAGAAGTCGTGGTCCAGGAAGAACACGCCGCCGCCAAAGTTGAACGGTCCGCCCTCTTCCGTCTCTCCCGTGGAGCAGGGGAGCCGCCGCTTTACCTCGTCCATGGAGGCGGTGGGCGCGACGCCGTTCAGCGTCCCGCCGCGCAGGTCGAACGCCAGCCGCGCGCAGCCGGCGGCAGCGGGTTGCGCCGGGGGCGCGGACGGGGGCGTACACGCGGCAAAGACGGCCAGCACGGCGCACGCGGTGGCGGCGCGGACGGTGGATGGGCGCATGATGGGGACGGATGATGGAGGTCGATGATCCACGCCGCGCGGGCCGCGGCACCGGGCGGGGTCGACGGGATTCCAGCCCGGGATTCCCGCCGCCGAACGTACACGCGGCGGAATGGCCCTCCAAGCAAACGTTTGGATTTGGCCGGGCGTCAGGCCAGCACCCGCAGGCGGCCGGGGTGGATCTCGATGTGCACCTCGCGCGCCGCGTCGGCGATGATCTCGCCGTCCGCGTGGACGGGGAGCCCGTCGGGGCTCGTCACGCGCACGCGGCGGGCGCGGTGCATGTGCACGCAGCGGGCTCCCACGTGCGTGCCCCGCATCACCCGCGGGAGAAAGCGCAGGATGCCGAGCGTGCCGAGCGCATCGCACATGCACAGGTCCAGCACGCCGTCGTCGATCTCGGCGTCCGGGCAGATCCAGAACCCGCCCCCGTGCCGCCCGCCGTTGCCTACCGTGACGAGCGTCATGGGCGCATCCGCCAGCCGCTCGCCGTCCACCTCCACCGTCATCCGCGGCGGGCGAAAGACGCGCAGCACCTTGGCCAGCGCGTCCAGGTACATGAAGATGCCGCGAAAGCGCCGGCCGCGGTCCACCTCGATGGCCACGCGCGCGTCCAGCCCGATCCCCACGCCGTTGCTGAACCACTGGCCGTTCACGCGGCCCACGTCCACCGCGCGGGGCGCCGCGGACGTCAGCCGCCGCACGGCCTGCGCCGGGTCCGTGGGCACGCCCGCCAGCCGCGCGAAGTCGTTGCCGCTCCCCACGCCCACGATGCCCAGCGGCACGGACGGGCCGCCGTCCGCCGCGTGCATCAGGCCGTTGACCGTCTCGTGCACGGTGCCGTCCCCGCCGACGGCGACGACGGCGGGCCAGCCGTCGCGCGCGGCCGCCTGGGCCAGTTCCGCCGCATGCCCCCGCCGCGCCGTCTGCACGATGGTGTGCGCCGCGCCGATGCGCGCCATCTCGGCATCCACCAGCGACAGGGCGCGCGCGGCGGCGCCCCGTCCGGCGGCGGGGTTCACGATCACGTAGAAGCGGTCGATGGGCATGGGGCGGCGGATGGGCGGGGCGACGGAGTGGATGGCGCAGCAGCATCGCCGCGCCGCGCGGTAGACGCAAGGGCGGCGTGCGCGCGGGGGCGGGGCCGCGTACCTTCCGCCGTCGGCATCAACGGAATTCGAGGGAGCGGATGGGATACCTGTACGTCGCGATCGCGGCCGCGCTGTGGGGGCTGCTGGGCCCCGTCACGCGCATTGCCCTGGACGAGGGGATGGACGCGGTGGAGGTCGCCGTCTGGCGCGCCTTGCTGGCGGCGGGGATCTTTGCCGTGCACGCCGTCGTCATCCGCCGCGTGCGGCTGGAGCGGCGCGACCTGCCCAGCGTGATCGCGTTCGGCGTGGTGGGCGTGGCGGGGCTGCTGGCGTGCTACTCGCGCGCGGTGGAGACGGGCGGCGCCGCCCTGGCGGCCATCCTGCTCTACACGGCGCCCGTGTGGGTGGCCGTGCTCTCCGCGCTGTTCCTGGGCGAGCGGATGACGGGCCGCAAGCTGCTGGCGCTCGCCGTGGCCACGGCCGGCGTGGCGGGCATCGCGGCCACCAGCGGGGACGGCGGCATCCGGCTCACGCCCGCGGCGCTGGGGTGGGGACTGGCGTCGGGCGTGGCGTACGCGCTGTACTACCTGTTCGGCAAGCGCTACTTCGACAAGTATCCCACGGCCACCCTCTTCATCTACGCGCTCCCCGTGGGCGCGATCGCCATGCTGCCCATGGCGCGCTGGACGCACAAGACGCCGGCCGCCTGGGGCGCGCTCGTCTTTCTGGCCGTGGTTTCCACGTACCTGGCGTACCTCTTCTACAGCGCCGGGCTGCGCCGCGTGGAGGCCACGCGCGCGTCCACCGTCGCCACCGTGGAGCCCGTCGTGGCCGCCGTCGCCGCCCTGCTGATGTGGAACGAGCGGCTGAGCGCGGCCGGCTACGCCTGCGCCGCCGTGGTGCTGCTGGGCGTGCTGCTGATGGTGGGCGCGGGCGGCGAGCGCGTGGACGAGCCGCCCCACGCCTGACCGTCAGGCCACGTTCTCCCGCACCTCCGGCTGGATGAGCGAGGCGAGCTCCGTCAGCCGCACGCCGATGGCAAAGAGGGCGCGGATCAGCAGATCACACGACGCGCGGGGATGCCCCGCCTCCATCTTGGCGACCCGCGACTGGCTGGAGCCCAGGAGATCGGCCACCTGCTGCTGAGTGAGCCCCTGCTGGATGCGCTTTTCCCGCAGCGCGCGGCTGAGGATGATCGCAAGGTCGATGTAATCGATCTCCGCGTTGCTCAGCCCCAGGAACGACTGCGCGTCGCCGAACACCCAGCCGTCCGCCTCGAGCCGCTTCTGCGTTTCCGCGTCCATCAGCGTGCCTTTCGTTTCTGGTCGTACCGCTTCAGCCGCCACTGGCATGTCTGGATCACGTGTAGGGGCGTGGTGCGCGTCGTCTTGCGAAACACTTCCACGATCAGGATGGCATCCGCATCAACGCGGTAGATGATGCGCCAGTCCACCTCGCCATCGGCCGCGCGCAGCTCGTGGCACCGCTCCCCGATGCCCGGCATGGGACGGGACAGCGGCATCGCCAGCCGCTCGCCCACCTGCACCCGGCGGATCAGTCCTCCCGCGTACCGCCGACCCTCATCTGAAAAGGGCGGAGTCTTGACCGCGCCGCCAAGCCACAGGGCCGGCTTGGGACTGAGTGCCCAGCTTGTCCGCATTGTCAATATATGTCCGGTGTGACATATCGGCAAGAACCTCGTCTCTTCCCCCTCACCCCAGCCAGAGCGCGGAGTGGACGGGCGACGGTAACACCGTGGACGAGCGGGCGGAAGTCTTTCGGGTTTGTAAGTCGATGCCTGTTCGCACGTTGGCGAAATCGGGCCGATTTGTGCGGTCGCTGTCCAGTCCGGATCGGCACCGATGGGACAGGGATGAACCGAGCCCCACCCGGCGGTCTGCCGGGTGGGGCTCGGAACGTCGGCGGAGAGGTTTCCGCCGGACGGAGAGGCGGTCGCTTACGCGGTCGCGAGGCGGCCGGTACGGGCGGTCGCGGCGCCGCGGCGGGCGGCCAGCACGTTGTCTACCGCGAAGGCACCGCCGCCGGCCAGCGCCAGACCGGTGAGCCCCGCCAGCAGCATGAGCGGGAACTCGTACCCGTTGGGGTTGAAGAAGCCCGCGCCCAGGTGCACCTGCAGGATGGCCACGATCATCGTCACCGCCAGGGGGACGGAGATGTACCGCGTAGCCAGCCCGGCCACGAGCGCCAGCCCGCCCAGCAGCTCCAGCAGCCCCACGAACGGCCCCATCACCCCGGCGAGCGGAATGCCCATCTGCGCAAAGCCGGCCGACGTGCCCTCGAAGCCCCAAACGAACACCTTGGTCCAGCCGTGCATGAAGAACACGATGCCGGTCACCACGCGGATGACGGTAAGGCCCAGGTCGCCGTAGCGGCTGTCGCGAACGCTCATTGCTCTTTCTCCTGTGATGCGGGCGTGCGTCTCACGCCCGGGCGGGTCCGGCGCCGGATCACCTGGTGTGATGCGGCTATTCGTTTCAACAAACATCTGGGCGGACGAAACCGCTCAGGCGCGGTCCCGGGCCTCCTCCAGCAGGGCCACCAGTGTGCGCAGCTTTTCCTCGCCCAGGTGGGCCAGCTGCCCCACGTGCAGCTCGTGCAGGGGCGCGTCCAGCGGCTGCAGGGCCTCCAGCCCGGCCGGCGAGATGCGGGTCCACACCACGCGCCGGTCCTCGGTGCAGCGCCAGCGCTCCACCAGCCCCCGCTTTTCCAGCCGGTCCACCAGGCGCGTGACGTCGGGGTCGCGGGTGATCATCCGCTCGCCGATGTCGCTGGCCGTGAGCCCCCGCTCGCCCGCGCCGCGCAGAATGCGAAGCACGTTGTACTGCGGCGGCGTGAGCTGATGGGCCCGCAGCAGGTCGCCGATCTCGTCGGACAGCGCGTTGGCCGTGCGCTGCACGTTCAGGTACGCCTCTTCTTCCAGGCTCCCGATCGGCGTGCTCTGCTTGATCTCCCGCTGAATGCGCCCCGTCATGGCACTGCTCCCGTGTCCGTCGTTTCTGAGCACAAGGATAATCGTTGCGACGGATATCGTCAAGGGAGTTGCTGCGGATCCCTGCCGATTCTCTTCCCAGTGCGGGGTAACTCATTGTGAAACAAGCGTTGTCATCTTTGAGGGAATCCCCGCCTGGAACCCTGAATAGAAAGTCAGGGCCAAGCTCGTGCGTGGAGGCGTGCCCCGCGCGAACGCTCCCTCCGGGCTCGCGGAGCTCGCCCACCTCCCCCAAAAACCCTGGGGGAGGTTGAACGGCGCGGCTTTCATCCCACATCAGGATGACGATTCCGGTGGAGGATAGAAGGAAAACTGCGTCGCGTGATCCGTCCCCGGCTGTCATTCTGAAGGAGGCGCCGTCGCGGTCTAACCCGTGCACGATGGCGCCGAGTGAAGAATCTGGTCGCGCCGCGCCCGGCACCCGCCCGTGCACGAACCCCTCGCGCGCGAACTCAGCGCGCGGGCGGGATCCCGCACTCCGGCGACCAGATTCTTCGGCCGCTCGGCGCCTGATCCATCCAGCCCGGGATAGAGCCAGTTGGCGCCGATCGGCCTCAGAATGACACGCACGGGCGAGCATTGAACAGACGGAGGCGCGGCGGATGGGCATCCGCCGCGCCTCCTTCATTCTCGGCGATCAGCGCGTCACCCGCGGCGGGCGCGGACGCGGTAGCGGCGGCCGTCGTGGATCACGTCCACCTCCTCACCCTGCGCGAAGTACTGCGCCAGCGCGGGGATGCGGCGGATCAGCGCGTAGTACTCCTCCGAGGCGAAGTCCACCTCCGTCGTCGGCACCCGCGTGCTGTCCGAGATCTCGGCATCCGTCCACACGGCGCCGCGCTGGTAGAACGTCCGCGCGCCCACCCGCCGCACGGCCTCCTGCGACGTGCCCGTGACGAC
>NZ_DASURI010001001.1:0-10292 GCF_036280135.1 Longimicrobium sp. | reverse complement strand
GCCCTGGGCGACCGCGGCGGCAGCGTGCCCCTGGTGCTGGACGCCGGGACCACGGGCCTGCTGCAGGCGCTGTCGCGGCGCGAGGGCGCCACCCTGTTCATGACCCTGCTGGCCGCCTGGCAGCTGCTGCTGGCCCGGTACGCCGGCCAGGACGACGTCACGGTGGGCACCCCCACGGCCGGCCGCACGCGGGTGGAGACGGAGGGGCTCATCGGCTTCTTCGTCAACACGCTCGTGCTGCGGACGGAGCTCGCGGGGGCCGACACCTTCCGCGACCTGCTGGCCCGCGTCCGCGAGACCACCCTGGGCGCGTACCAGCACCAGGACATCCCGTTCGAAAAGCTCGTGGAGGAGCTGGCGCCGGAGCGCAGCCTGAGCCGCACACCCCTCTTCCAGGCCATGTTCACCCTGCAGAACAACACCCGCGAGGCGCTGCGCCTGGGCGGGCTGCGGGCCGAGCCCCTGGCCGTGCGGGCCGAGGCCGTCAAGTTCGACCTGCACCTTACCCTCACGGAGACGGGCGGCCGCCTGGCCGGCTCGCTCGCCTACCGCGAGGAGCTGTGGGAGCCGGCCACCATCCAGCGCATGCTGGGGCACTTCACCACCCTCCTGCGCGCCGTGGCCGCGGACCCCGGGCGGCCCCTGGCCGGCGTGCGCCTGCTGGACGACGGCGAACGGGAGCTGCTGGCGGGGTGGAACGCCACGGAGCGCGTCTACGACCCCGGCGCGTCGCTCCACGGCCTTTTCGAGGCCCAGGCGCGAAAGACACCGGACGCCGTCGCCGTGCAGCTCGACGGCGAGACGCTGACGTACGCCCGGCTGGACGGGCGCGCCAACCAGCTCGCCCGCCATCTGCGCGGGCTGGGCGTGGGCGCGGAGACGCGCGTGGGCGTGTGCGCCGAGCGCTCGGCGGAGCTCGTGATCGCGCTGCTGGGCGTGCTCAAGGCCGGCGGGGCGTACGTGCCCATCGATCCGTCGTACCCGGCGGACCGCATTGCCTACATGCTGGCGGACGCGGGCGTGTCCGTCCTCCTGGCGCAGGACCGCCTGGCCGAGGCCCTGCCGCCGCACGGGGCCCGCGTGGTCCGCGTGCACGCCGACGGGGCGGCCATCGCGGCGCAGTCCGCGGAGCCGCTGGACATCGACGTGTCGCCGGAGCAGCTGGCGTACGTCATCTACACGTCGGGATCCACGGGCCGGCCCAAGGGGGCCATGAACGCGCACCGCGGCATCGTCAACCGGCTGCGGTGGATGCAGGACGAATACGGGCTGGACGCGTCGGACGTCGTGCTGCAGAAGACGCCGTTCAGCTTCGACGTGTCCGTCTGGGAGTTCTTCTGGCCGCTGATGACGGGCGCCCGGCTCGTCCTGGCGAAGCCCGGCGCGCACGGCGACCCCGCGTACCTGGCGGATCTCGTGGCGGGGCAGGGGATCACCACCCTGCACTTTGTCCCCTCCATGCTCCAGGCGTTCGTGGACGCGGGGGTGGCGGGCCGGTGCACGTCCCTGCGCCGCGTGGTCTGCTCCGGCGAGGCGCTGCCGTACGACTTGGTGGAGCGGGTGATGGACGCGCTGCCGCACGCCGGCATCCACAACCTGTACGGGCCCACGGAAGCCGCGGTGGACGTGACGTACTGGGCCGCCGAGCCCCGCGAGCGGCGGACGGTCCCCATCGGCCGCCCCGTGGCCAACACGCGCATCCACGTGCTGGACGGGGCGCTCAACCCCGTCCCCGTGGGGGTGGCGGGCGAGCTGTACATCGGCGGCGTGCAGGTGGGCCGCGGGTACCTGGACCGCCCCGCGCTCACGGCGGAGAAGTTCGTCCCCGATCCGTTCTCGGCGGATCCCGGCGCGCGGATGTACCGCACGGGCGACCGGGCGCGGTGGACGGCGGAGGGCGAGGTGGAGTACCTGGGCCGGGTGGACTTCCAGGTCAAGGTCCGCGGCTTCCGCATCGAGCTGGGCGAGATCGAGAGCGCCCTGCGCGGCGCGCCGGAGGTGGCCGACTGCGCCGTCGTCGTCCGCGGCGACGGGCCGGGCGGCCCCCGGCTGGTGGCGTACGTGGTGGGCGCGGCCGACGCGGACGGGCTGCGGGCGCGGCTGCGGCGGGCGCTGCCGGACTACATGGTCCCCGCGGCCTTCGTGACCCTGGCGGCCCTGCCGCTCACGGCCAGCGGCAAGCTGGACCGCCGGGCCCTTCCCGCGCCCGCGGCGGCGGCCCCGGGGGGCGCGCGGCTGCGCCCGGAGACGGAGATGGAGGCCCGCCTGTCCGCCGTGTGGCGCGAGCTGCTGGGGCTGGAGGAGGTGGGGGTGGAAGACAACTTCTTCGACCTGGGCGGCCACTCGCTCCTGCTGGTGCGGCTGCAGGCCCGCCTCACGGCGGAGCTGGGGCGCGAGGTGCCGGTGGTGGAGCTGTTCCAGTACCCCACCGTCCGCGCGCTGGCGGCCCGCCTGCAGGGCGCCTCCGACGCCGCGGCCGTGGACGAGGGCGAGGCGCGGGGCGGCGCCCGGCAGGCCGCCCTGGCCCGGCGGGCGCAGGCCCGGCGCCGGGATCGCTGACGGCGGGCGGGACGGGCGCCGCGCCCGTCCCGCCCGCGCGGGCCGAAAAGGGCGTCCGCGCGGGGCCGGACGTGCATCGGCCGCCCATTGTGGAGAAAAGTGGCGAGTGAAGGGTGTCGGGGGTTGACGGGACTTCGCCGCGAGGTGAGATTTTTAGTCATCTTCCGATAGGCGGACTGCTTCTTTCCCGGCGGGTGGGCGTCGTCCCGCGCCGCCCCGGGGCCGCGGCGCTCCCCGGCGCCGCGCCGGGGACCCTGCCGCGAACGAGATCCGTGGCACCGGTGGCGCGAGAGGAACGCCCTGGTGTAAACGTTTGAAGGACATGCTTGTGGCGGAATCCGTGAGCGAACGGGCGTTCCGTCTCCCGCCGGCCGGACCGGTCTTCACGCGCGGACCCCTTTTCCGCCGCAACCCACGGGCACACCCGGCCGCCCGCGCCCCCCGGCGCGGGGTCCCGGATGCCCGGCCGGCTAAACTAACGTTTTTGGACCCGCAGCATGGCAGAGCACGAAACTGGTCCGGGAGAGGAGCGCACGGGGCTCGAGGTGGCCGTCGTGGGGATGGCGGGGCGCTTTCCCGGCGCCGACGACGTCCACGCGTTCTGGCGCAACCTCCGGGCGGGGGTGGAGTCCGTCTCGCGCTTCAGCCGCGAGGCGCTGCTGGAGACCGGGGCGGATCCGCGGCTGCTGGACCACCCCGACTTCGTCCCCGTCAAGGGCGAGCTGCGGGGCGCCGACACCTTCGACGCCACGCTCTTTGGCCTGACCCCGCGCGACGCCGAGGTGCTCAACCCGCAGCACCGGGTGCTGCTGGAGTGCGCCTGGGCGGCCCTGGAGCACGCCGGGTACGACCCGGCGCGGGTGGAGGCGCCCGTGGGGATCTTCGCGGGGGGCGGCACCAACACCTACGTGCTCAACCTGGCCTCCACCCCGTCGCTCGTGCGGGCCGTGGGGATGACGCGCATCTCGCTGGGCAACGACAAGGACCACCTGGCGGCCAACGTCTCCTACCGGCTCAACCTGCGGGGGCCCGCCCTGGCCGTGCAGACGGCGTGCTCCACCTCGCTCGTGGCCGTGCACCTGGCCTGCCAGAGCCTGCTGAACGCCGAGTGCGACGTGGCCCTGGCCGGCGGCGTCTCCATCCAGCTCCCCCTGCGGGGCGGCTACCTGTACGCCCCGGACGGCATCCTCTCCCCCGACGGCCACTGCCGCGCCTTCGACGCCGACGCCCGCGGCTCGGTGGGGGGCAGCGGCGCGGGGCTCGTGGTGCTCAAGCGGCTGGACGACGCCCTGGCCGACGGCGACACCATCCACGCCGTCATCCGCGGCAGCGCCATCAACAACGACGGCGCGCAAAAGGTGGGGTACACGGCCCCCAGCGTCACCGGCCAGGCCCGCGTGCTCTCCGAGGCGTGGTCCGTGGCGGGAGTGGACCCCGGCACCGTGCAGTACCTGGAGACGCACGGGACGGGCACCCCCCTGGGCGACGCCATCGAGCTCACGGCCATGAGCCAGGTGCTGGCCCGGGGCGGCGGCCCGCCCACGGCCATCGGCTCCGTCAAGAGCAACGTGGGCCACCTGGACGCGGCCGCCGGCGTGGCGGGGCTCATCAAGACGGTGCTGGCCCTGTCCCACGGCGAGATCCCCCCGTCGCTCAACGTCGCCACCCCGCACCCCCAGATCGAGGCGTCCGGCGGCCACGTCTTCGTGAACACGGAGCTGCGGCCGTGGGAGCGCCGCGGCGCGCCCCGCCGCGCGGGCGTCTCGTCGTTCGGGCTGGGCGGCACCAACGCCCACGTGGTGCTGGAAGAGGCGCCCGCCCCGGAGCCCTCGGGCCCCTCGCGGGCGCTGCAGCTGCTCGTCGTCTCCGCCCGCACGGCCACGGCCCTGGCCGCCGCCGCCGAGAACCTGGCGGACCACCTGGAGCGCGAGGCGCCCCCCCTGGCCGACGCCGCGTTCACCCTGCGGGCGGGGCGGCGCGAGATGGAGCACCGCCTGGCCGTGGTCTGCGCCGACGGGGCCGAGGCGGCCGCCCGGCTGCGGCAGGCCTCCGGCCGCCCCTCGTCCGCCGTGCCCCGCGCGGACCGGCCCGTGGCCTTTCTGTTCCCCGGCCTGGGGATGCACCACGTGGACATGGGCCGCGGGCTGTACGACGCCGAGCCCGCCTACCGCGCGGCCGTGGACACGTGCTGCGCCCTGCTGGCCCCCGTGCTGGGCACGGACCTGCGCGAGGTGATGTTCTCCGCCGGCCCCGCCGCCGGGGGTGACGCGGATGCGTCCGCGTCCGCATCCGCGGGCGGCGGGTGGGACCTGCGCGGCATGCTGGCCCGCGGCGAGGGTGCCGCCCCCTCGCCCCTGGACGACACCCGCTTCGCCCAGCCCGCCGTCTTCGTCACCGGGTACGCGCTCGCGGCGCTGTGGACGAGCTGGGGCGTGGCCCCGGCCGCCCTCCTGGGCCACTCGCTGGGCGAGTACGTGGCCGCGTGCGTGGCCGGCGTGCTCACGCTGCGCGACGCCCTCACGCTCGTGGCGCTGCGGGCCCGGCTCATCGACGGCCTCCCCGCGGGCGCCATGCTGGCCGTGCCCCTGGGCGAGGCCGCCCTGCGCGAGCTCCTGCCCCCGGGGCTGGACCTGGCGGCCGTCAACACTCCGGAAAGCTGCGTGGTGGCCGGCCCCGTGGACGCCGTGGAGGCGTTCGAGGCCGAGCTGGCCGCCCGCGGGACCGTGAGCCGCCGCCTGCCCACCCGCCACGCCTTTCACTCGCGGATGATGGCGCCCGTGGCGGCGGAGCTGGAGCGGTTGGTGGCCGGGTTCACGCTGCGCGCGCCGGAGATCCCCTTCGTGAGCAACGTCACGGGGACGTGGATCACGGACGACGAGGCGCGCTCGCCGGCCTACTGGGGCCGCCACCTGTGCCAGCCGGTGCGGTTCGCGGACGGCATCGCCACGCTGCGCGGGGAGCCGGGCCGGGTGTTCCTGGAGGTGGGCCCCGGGCAGACGCTGGGCGCGTGGGCCATGCAGCACCCCGCCGGCGGCGCGGCCCAGGCGCCGGTGGTGCTCAGCTCCCTGCGCCACCCGCACAACCGCGTGCCCGACCCGCGCTTCGTGCTGGAGACGCTGGGCGGGCTGTGGGCGGCCGGCGTGCCGGTGGACTGGACGGCGTTCGGCGGGGACGAGCGGCGCCGCCGCGTGCCCCTGCCCGTGTACCCGTTCGAGCGCAGGCGCTACTGGGTCGACGCGCCCCGCGCCGCGGCCGCCGCGCCCCCGGAGCCGCCCCGGGCCCAGGCCCCGGAAGGGGAGGGCGCGCCGCCGGGGCCCGCGGCCGTGGAGGCGGCGGCGCCGCGGGCCGGGGTGGCCGCGGCCCTCCGGGAGATGGAGACGGAGACCGAAGCGAACGCGGCCGCGCACGCGGCCAACGGAGGCCACCAGAAAGGACCGGACGTGTTGGACAATCCAGTCGCCACCGCCTCGCGCCAGGACGCCATCCTGGACCGGCTCAAGGCCATCGCCGCCGAGCTGACGGGGATCCAGCCGGAGCTCATCGCCACGGACGTCCACTTCTTCCAGGCGGGGATCGACTCGCTCCTCCTCCTGCAGGCCATCCAGCAGGTGGAAAAGGGGATCGGCGTGCGGGTGTCGCTCATCGAGCTGCTGGAAGAGATCACCACGCTGGACGCCCTGGCGCGGCACCTGGACGGCGCGCTCCCCCCGGAGGTCGTGATGAACGGAAACGGAAACGGCAGGCAGCCCCACGCCCCCGTCCCGGCCGAAGCCCCGGCCCCGGAGCCCGCCGCGGCGTCCGCGTCGCCCCGGGTGCCCGCGCCCCCCGCCCTCTACCCCGCGCCGCCGCCCGCCGCCGCGGCCCCCCTCGCCGCGGCCGCCGCGCCGCCGGCCCCCGGGTCCGAGGGCGCGCTGGAGCGGGTGATCGCGCAGCAGCTGCAGGTGATGCAGCACCAGATTGCCGCCCTGCGCGGCGAGACGGCCGCCCCCGCCGCCCTCCCCGCGTCCGCGCCGTCCGCCGTTCCGCAGGCGTCCGCGGCCTCGGCTGACGCGGCTTCGGCCGACACGGCTCCGGCTGACGCGGCCTCGGCTGACGCGGCTTCGGCTGACGCGGCTTCGGCGGACGCGTCCGCGGCCGTTCCGCAGTCGCCGCGGGCCCGCATCCAGCCGGAGACGTTCGTGGCGCACCAGCCCATGAACACCGACGGGCCCGGGGGGATGACGCCGGAGCAAAAGGCGTTCGTGGACGACTTCATCGCCCGCTACACGGAGCGCACGCGGGCGTCCAAGGCCCACCAGGTGCGCTACCACCTGCCCCTGGCCGACGGCCGCGTGACGGCCCGGTTTCGCCGCGTGCTCAAGGAGATCGCCTACCCCATCGTGGGCGACCGCGCCCGGGGCGCGTACGTGTGGGACGCGGACGGCAACCGGTACGTGGACATCGGCATGGCCTACGGGTGCAACCTGTTTGGCCACGGCCCCGACTTCGTCTCCCGCGCCATCCAGGAGCAGGTGGAGCGCGGCTACGGCGTGGGCCCGCAGTCGCCCCTGGCCGGCCGGGCCGCGGAGCTCGTCTGCGAGCTGGGCGGGGTGGAGCGCGCCATCTTCTGCAACTCCGGCACGGAAGCCGTCATGGGCGCCATCCGCGCCGCGCGGACGTACACGGGGCGCACCCGGGTGGCGTACTTCGCCGGCAGCTACCACGGGTGGAGCGACATCGTGCAAGGGCGCCCCCTGGGCAGCGGCGAGCGCCGCGCCGTGCGCCCCACGGCCCCCGGCATCAGCCAGCTCCCCCTGGACGACGTGCTGCTGCTGGACTGGGACCAGCCCTCGTCGCTGGAGACGCTGGCCCGGCACCTGGACGAGCTGGCCGTGGTGATCGTGGAGCCCGTGCAGAGCCGCCGGCTGGACATCCAGCCCCGCGCCTTTCTGCAGGAGCTGCGGCGGATGACCCGTGAGGCGGGCGTGCTGCTGCACTTCGACGAGCTCATCACGGGCTTCCGCATCGGCGCCGGGGGCGCGCAGGCCTTCTTTGGCGTGGACGCCGACCTGGTGACGTACGGCAAGATCGTGGCGGGGGGCCTGCCCATGGGCGTGGTGGGCGGCACGCGCGAGGTGATGAGCGTCTTTGACGGGGGGCTGTGGAGCTACGGCGACGACTCGTACCCTACGGGCTCGCGCACCCTGTTCGCCGGCGCCTTCTTCAAGCACCCGCTCTCCATGGGCGTGGTGGTGGCCATCATGGAGGAGATCCGCCGCCGCGGCCCGGAGATGTACGAGGGGCTCAACGCCCGCGCCGCCGGGCTGGTGGACCGCTGCAACGCCTTTTTCGAGGCGGGCGCGTACCCCATCACGGCCGTGCGCTTCGGCTCCGTGTTCCGCTTTTTCCTGGGCGGCGACATCAAGTTCCCGGAGCTGTTCCTTCACCACATGATCCTGGAGGGCGTCTACGTCCAGCTGGAGACGGGGACGGGCTTCCTGTCCCTGGCCCACACGGACGAGGACGTGGAGACGGTGTTCCAGGCCGTGTGCCGCAGCGCCGAGGCCCTGCGCCGCGGGGGGCTCATCCCCCCCGCGCCGGAGCCGGCCCCCCCGCCGGAGTGGCGCGACGACGGCGTGCGCGTGGTGCCCATGACCGAGGGGCAGCGCCAGCTGTGGCTGGAGTCGCAGATGGGCGAGGCCGCCGCGCGGGCGTACACCGAGTCCATCTCCCTGTACCTGCGCGGCCCCGTGCAGCCCCAGGCCATGCACCGCGCGGCCCAGGCCCTCACGGACCGCCACGACACCCTGCGCACCACCTTTGGCCCCGAGGGCGACGAGCAGCGCATTGCCCCCGCCTGCGAGGTGGACTTTACCCACGCGGACTTTTCCGGCGAGCCCGCCGAAGGGCGCGCCGCGGCCGTGGAGGCGTGGATCGCGCGCGAGGTGCGCCGCCCGTTCCACCTGGAGGCCGGCCCCCTTACCCGCTTCAGCCTGGCCACGGCGGGGGCGGACGAGCACGTGCTGGCCATCTCGTCGCACCACGCGGTGATGGACGGCTGGTCGTTCACCATCCTGCTGCGCGAGCTGGGGCAGCTGTACGCGGCCGCCCGCGAGGGGCGCGACGCCGGCCTGCCCCCCCTGAGCGCCTACGCCGACTTTGCCCGCGCGCAGGCCGGGCCCGGGCACCGGGCGCGCATGGCCGCGGCCGAGGCGTTCTGGGCCGCGCAGTTCGCCGACGGCGTCCCCGCCCTGGAGCTGCCCACGGACCGCCCCCGCCCGCCCGTGCGGGCCTACCGCGGCGAGCGCATCGAGATGACGCTCTCCGACGGCCTGGTGCAGCGGCTGGTGCCGTTCTGCCGGCAGAACGGGTTCAGCGTCTTTCACGTGCTGCTCTCGGCCTTTCAGCTCTGGCTGGGGCGGCTGAGCGGGCAGGACGACGTGGTGGTGGGCATTCCCTCCGCCGGGCAGGCGGAGCACGCCGGCGCCACGGAGCTGGTGGGCTACAACATCAACGTGCTCCCCCTGCGCGGCCGGCTGGAGCCCGCCGTCCCTTTCGTGGAGCACGCCAAGCGGGTGCGGCGCTCCGTGGCCCGCGCGCTGGAGCACCAGTCGTTCTCGTTTCCCCGCCTGGTGCAGCGGCTGTACCCCCGGCGCGACCCCAGCCGCCCGCCCCTGTTCTCGGCCATGTTCAACGTGGACCGGCGCGACGGCGGCGAGCTGCGCCTGGGCGAGCTGCGGGCCACCGTGCGTAGCAACTTCACGGGGGCGGCCAAGTTCGACCTGAACGTGAACCTGGTGGAGGAGCCCACGGCCCTGTCGCTGTACTGCGACTTTGACAGCGACCTCTTCGACGAGGCCACCGTCCGCGCCTGGCTGGGCGGCTTCGACACCCTGCTCGACGGCATCGCGGCCCGCCCCGACGCCCCCCTGGCGGAGTTGGAGCTGCTGGGCCACGCCGACCGCGCGCGGGTGCTGGGGGCGTGGAGCGCGTCCGGCGCCGCGGACGACGTGGATGCCGGCGCCCATGCCGGCGCCGACGCCGACGCGGACGGCACCCTGGCGGAGCGCTTCGAGGCCCGCGCGGCGGCGGCGCCCGACGCCGTGGCCCTCATCGCCGGCGAGGAGACGATCACGTTCGGCGCGCTGGACGCGCGGGCCAACCGGCTGGCGCGCGTGCTCCAGGCCCGCGGCGTGGGCGCGGAGACGGTGGTGGGCATTCACCTGGACCGCTCGCCGGAGTACGCCGCGGCCGTGCTGGCCGTGCTCAAGGCTGGCGGCGCGTACCTGCCCCTGGACCCGTCGTATCCCGCGGACCGCCTGGCGTACATGCTGGCGGACAGCGGCGCCCCCGTCGTGGTGACGGACGCCGCGCACCGCGCCACGCTCCCCGTCTCGGACGCGGACGTCCTGGACCTGGACGCGGCCGCCGCGACGGTCGACGGGGCCGACGCCACGGCGCCCGCGCGGTTCGCCGCGCCGGACGGGCTGGCGTACCTGCTGTACACCTCCGGCTCCACGGGCACGCCCAAGCCCATCGGCGGCACGCACCGCGGCGTGGTGAACCGCTGCGCCTGGATGGAGGCCGCGCACCCCTTTGCCGCCGGCGAGGTGTGCTGCCAGAAGACCGCCATCGGCTTCGTGGATTCCGTCTGGGAGCTGTTCGGCCCCCTGCTGGCCGGCGTGCCCTCCGTGGTGCTGGGCCCGGACGACGCCCGTGACGCGCGGCGCCTGGCCGCCGCCGCCGAGCGCCAC
>NZ_DASURI010001000.1:0-2182 GCF_036280135.1 Longimicrobium sp. | reverse complement strand
CCACCTGCCAGCCCAGCTGCGTGCGGCTGTCCTCGAACTCCGGGTCCGCCGCGCCGCTCGTGACGTCCTCGATGGTGTACTGCCCCAGGCCGCCGTGCACGCCCACGTACGGCGTGATGGGCAGCAGCGGCAGGTCGATGAAGTAGTTGGCCTCCGCCAGCACGCCGAACGCGCTGGCCTCGGTGTCCACGTCCGTGGCCTTGCCCGTGGTGTACGCCGACACGCCCACGCCCACGTTGAACGGCAGCACCAGCTCGGCGCCCACGCTGAAGCCGTCGGCGGCGGGCGTCTGGTCCTCGTCGGCGTCGCTGGCGTTGAACAGGTAGTGCCCCTTGAGCGCGAACCCGCTCTGCGCCTGCGCCGTGCCGGCCGACAGCGCCACGGCCGCGGCCGCCAGCAGCGGAATGATCTTCCGCATCTTTGTCATCCCCCGTCTCTGGTTCCGGTGGGAGCGCGGCCGCGTTGCACGCCGGCCGCGCTCGTCCATCGGCTCCGTGTATCCGCCTGCGCCCCACAAAGTTCCCTGCGCCCGTATCAGCGAACGCCCAGGAGCTCCACCTCGAAGCGCAGGGTGCTGTTGGGCGGGATGGGGCCAATGGCGCGCGACCCGTACCCCAGCTCCGGCGGAATCACCAGCGTGCGGCGGCCGCCCACCTTCATCCCTGCCACGCCCTCGTCCCAGCCGCGGATTACCTGGCCGGCGCCCAGGCCAAACTGGAACGGCTGCCCGCGGTCGCGGCTGCTGTCGAACTTCTTGCCGTCCAGCAGCGTGCCCGTGTAGTGCACGCTCACCGTCTGCCCGGACTTGGCCTCGGGCCCATCGCCCACGGCGTCGTCGCGGTACTGCAGCCCCGAGGGCGTTGTCGTCATCCCTTCATCCGCCACGCTTGGTCCTTTCGTCTGCCGCCGCGCCGCGCGGGCGTGGCGAACGTGTCTCGTCAGGTACGGCTCAGGACAGGATGGGACGCATCGCACGAATCGCGCAACACGGGTCGGGGGGGGCGGATGGCAGCGAGCCGGACGACGATGGGCCGGATCGGATGGGGATGGACGGCATCTGCCACGGGCGAGGGCCCCCACCCCCCGACCCCCTGCCCCCGCTTCGCGGGGGAGGGGGAGACCTTCATCGCGTGACGATGGGTGCCCCGGTGCAGCGCGTTCGTCGAAGTATACACCCTCTCCCGCGCAGTTTGCGGGAGAGGGACGCGAGGAACGAGCGGGGTGAGGGCCCGAGCCGGGTGAGGGCCCGCATTTGACCGGCCGGTGGCGCAAACGTACTCTACGCCGGGTCCACCGCCGTCCTCCTTCCTCCCGAGCCGCACCCCATGAGCCTCCTTCGCGCCCTGGCCGCATCGCTCGCCCTGTCGTCCCTCGCCCCCGCGCTGGCGCACGCGCAGCCGGCGTACACGGCGCAGCAGCGCGCCCGCGACAGCACCGAGGCGCTCGCCGCCTTTCGCGGCAACATCGGCGCGATCCACGGCCGCGACCGCGCCGCGTACCTGCGCTACTACCTGCAGAGCCCGCGGCTGGCGCGCACGGGCCCCGGCGGCGTGAGCTGGGGCTACGAGGGGATGACGGGCGGCGACCCCAACGCCTGGCCGGACACGCTCGTGGCCACACACCTGGAGGTGGTGCCCCTGGCGCCGGGCGTGGTGTACGGCACGTACCGCTACCGCGTGGTGCAGGGCGGCAGCCAGCGCGGCGTGTCGGAGCGCGTGCTGGTAAAGCAGCCGGACGGCAGCTGGAAGATCGCCGTCAGCACGGCGTTCGGCGCGCCGGGCGACGGGCCCGTGCCGGCGTACGCGTTCACGGGCGCCACGGTGATCGACGGCACCGGCGCGCCCGCGCGGCGCAACGCGACCGTCGTCATGCGCAACGGGCGGATCGCCTGCGTGGGCGACTGCGCGCTGGGGCCGGACGTGGAGACCATCGACGCGCGCGGCAAGTGGATCATCCCCGGCCTCATCGACGCGCACGTGCACTACTCGCAGACGGGCTGGGCCGATGGCCGCCCCGACGCCGAGGACGTGCGGGCGCGCTTTCCGTACGACAGCACCGTCGTGCAGCTGGAGGCGCACCCCGAGCGGTTCTTCCGCAGCTACCTGTGCGCGGGCGTCACGGGCACGTTCGACGTGGGCGGCTACCCGTGGACGTGGCCCCTGCGCCAGCGCGCCGAGGCCAG
>NZ_DASURI010000999.1:0-3967 GCF_036280135.1 Longimicrobium sp. | reverse complement strand
CGTGATCACCTTCACCACCTCGCCGATCTCCTCGCTCGACGCGCCCAGCTCGTCCATCATCCGCACCGTCTGCTCGGCGCGGCGGCTCGCCTCACCGGCCACGCGGAGGGCCTCCTGCAGCTGACGGCTGATCTCGCGGATGCTGCCGGACATCTCCTCGGCGGCCACCGCCACCGTCTGCACGTTGACGCCCGCCTGCTCGCTCGCGGCCGAAACCGCCTGCGACTGCCGGCTGGTTTCCTCCGCCGCGGAAGAGAGCGAGTGGCTGGCCGTGCGGATCTGGTCCGACGTGGACGCCACCGTGCCGCTCGCCGCGCGGATGCGGGCCAGGGCCTCGCGCACGCTGGCCGCCATGCGGTTCACGCTGTCCTTGATGACGGCGTGGTCGCCCTGGTACGCACCCTCCACGCGCGCCGTGAAGTCGCCGTCCGCCAGGCGCCGCAGCACCGCCGACGCCTCGTCCACGGGGGCGATGGCGGCGTCCAGCGTGCCGTTGATCCCCTGCACCAGCTCGCGAAAGCTGCCCGCGAAGCGGTCCGCCCGGCCGCGGCGGGAAAGCTCGCCGGCACGCGCGGCATCGGCCAGGGCACCCGTCTCGACGCTCAGGTCGCGCACGGTGGACTGCAGCCGCACGAACGCGTTGCCCAGCCGGTCGCGCTCGCCGCGCGGCCGCACGTCGCGCGACAGGTCGCCCGCCGCCAGCCGCTCCGCGCCGTCCGCCAGCGCCCGCTGCGAATCGACGATGGCGCGGAACGCATCCGCCAGCGCGCCGATCTCGTCTTCGGAGCGGTGCTCCACCTGGCCGGAGACGTCGCCCGCGGCCACGTCCAGCGCCACGCCCGACAGGGTGCGCAGGGGCGCCGTGAGCCGCCGGACGAGCACCACCAGCACGCCGCCCACCAGCAGCAGCGTCAGCACGCCCAGCCCCAGCGTGAACGCCTGCAGCGCCCGCGCGCGGGCCAGCACCTTCGCGCGCGGCACGGTGATGGCCAGCGACCACGTGATCCCCGTCTCGGCCAGGGGCACGGGGACGAGCACGCGCAGGGCCTCCTCGCCCAGGGCGCGCGACGGGCCCGTCTGCAGCAGCGCCGTGCCGCCCGCGACGGCCGTGCGCGCCTCGTCGTCCAGGCCGGCCTGGCGCATGTCCTTGCCCAGCAGCGCCGTGTCGGGATCGGCCACGATGCTGCCGTTGCCGGCGATGAGCGTGGCAAAGCCCGTCTCGTACGGGTGGATCCTGCCCAGCGACCCCTGGACGGAGGCCAGCGCCAGGTCCACGCCCGCCATGCCCACGAAGCGGCCGTTGCGGGTGATGGGCACCGTGAGCGACGTCATGGTCACCTGCTTGCCGCCCACGGCGTACGGGTACGGGTCGAGGACCGTCTCCCTGCCCCGCTGGCGCGTGACCACGTAGTAGTCGCCCGCGCCGGGCGTCTCGTAGTCCACCAGCACCTCGCGGGCGATCTGGCCGCCGCCGCGGTGCACGTACGGCACGTAGCGCCCCGTGGCGTCGTGGCCCGCCGTGCCCGCGTGCTCGGCGTCGGCCCCGTCAAAGGCGTTGGGCTCCCACCCCGTCCAGATGCCCAGGATGCCCGGGTTCCCGGCCAGCAGGGAGTGCAGCAGGGCGTCGGTGCCGGAGCGCGTGCGGGCCTGCGGGCCGGCGTCCAGCGCCTGGGCCAGCGAACGGGCCACGGTCAGCGGGTTCTCCAGCTCGCGGCGCACCTCGTTGGCGTAGCGCTCGGCCATCTCGCGGGCGGCGTCGGCGGCCTGGTCCTCGGCCAGCCGCGTCGTGCGCGACGACACCACGCCCACCAGCACGGCCAGCGCCAGGGCCGTCACGGCGCAGACGGGAAGGAGGATGCGCCCGGAGAGCGTGCCCCGGGCCCCGGCGCGGACGCGGGTGAAGATGCTGCTCATCGCAAACAGGAAGGGTTGAGGGATGCGGCGGATGGGGTGAGCCGGGCTCACCAGGGTCGCGTACCGGGAGTATCGTCCGGCGGGCGGCGGGCTTGAGAGGGGGTGAAGCGCGCGGGGCGCACGGCCGATACCCAGGCGTGCGGCCGAATGCCGGCCGCCCCTTCCCCGTTCCCCATCCCGGAGCACTCCCTGATGAAACGCACCCTCCTGGCCTCCGCGCTGGCGGCCGCCGCGCCCCTTCACGCGCAGGCCGGCCTGGCCGTGGACGCCTCCGCCGCGTCGGGCTACGTGACGCGCGGCCTGAGCCTGACCAGCCGTCCCGTGGCCCAGGCCGGCGCCACGCTCACCGTCCCCGTTCGCCGCGTGACCCTGAGCGCGGGCGCGTGGAGCAACCTCGAGGCGGCCCCCTACGACGGCGACGTGAGCATGACGGCCGGCGAGCACGGCCCCAACCTCACGGAGCTGGACCTGTGGGCCGATGCCTCGGCCACCCTTGGCGGGGTGAGCGCCACGGCGGGCGTGCTGCGGCTCACGTATCCCAACGAGCAGGTGTTCACGCCCGCGTTCAACACCACGGAGGTGTACGCGCGCCTGGCGCTGCCCAACGCGCCGCTGGCCCCGCGCCTGTCGGTGAACTACGACGTGCAAAAGGTGCGGGGCGCGTACGTGGAGGCGGGCGGCGCGTACGCCACCCGGGCGGCGGGGCTGCCCGTGTCGGTGGGCGCCGTGGCGGCGTTCAGCTACGGACAGGCGCTGCGCGAGGGCTCGGACGAGGGCTACTACTACGCGGACGAGGGGCTCACGCACGTGGACGTGTCGGTGTCGACCGCGTTCCAGGCGGGCGCCCTGCGGTTGTCGCCCGTGGCGCACGTGCTGCTGGCCCGCGACGAGCTGGCCCGCGTGGTGGGCCCGGACGCGTCACGCGGCGCCAAGGCGTGGATCGGGGTCACCGCCAGCTGGAGCGGCGCCCTGCAGCGCTGAGGCTTGAACTGCTTTCTCACGCAGAGGGAGCAGGGGCAGCAGAGGTGGTTCAACGAGAAGGCCGGCCCCGTGCACCGGGACCGGCCTTCTCGTTTCGCCAGCATCTACTGCATTCTCACGCAGAGCCGCAGAGGCGCAGAGTACTTCATCGCGAGATGAAACCCTCTGCTGCCCCTGCTCCCTCTGCGTGAAAATTCCGTTGCTTTAGATGCGGAACGCGCCCACCAGGCTCTCCAGCTCCGTCGCCACGCCCGCCAGCTGGTCGCTCGCGCTGAGGGACTGCGCCGCGCCGCCCGCCGTCTGCGTCGCCGCCGCGCTCACGCTGACGATGCTGCGGCTCACTTCCTCGGTGCCCTTCGCCGCCTGGTTCACGTTGCGCGCGATCTCGCCCGTGGCCGCGCTCTGCTCCTCCACGGCGCCGGCGATGGTCGTGGAGACGTCGTTGATCTGCTGGATGATCTTGTTGATCTCGCTGATCCCGCCCACCGCCACGCCCGTGTTGTCCTGCACCCCGCGGATCTTCTGCGCGATCTCCTCCGTCGCCCTGGCCGTCTGAGAGGCGAGCTGCTTCACCTCGTTGGCGACGACCGCGAAGCCCTTGCCCGCCTCGCCGGCGCGCGCGGCCTCGATGGTGGCGTTGAGCGCGAGCAGGTTGGTCTGCTGGGCGATGGACGTGATCACCTTCACCACCTCGCCGATCTCCTCGCTCGACGCGCCCAGCTCGTCCATCATCCGCACCGTCTGCTCCGCGCGGCGGCTCGCTTCGCCGGCGACACGCAGCGCTTCCTGGAGCTGGCGGCTGATCTCGCGGATGCTGCCCGACATCTCCTCCGCCGCCACGGCCACCGTCTGCACGTTCACACCGGCCTGCTCGCTCGCGGCGCCCACAGCCTGCGACTGGCGGCTCGTCTCCTCCGCGGCGGACGACAGCGCGTGGCTCGCGTTGCGGATCTGCGTGCTGCTGGCCGCCACCGTCCCCGACGCGGAGCGGATGCGCGTCAGCGTGTCGCGCATGCTCTCGATGGTGCGGTTCATCGCCTCCTTGTTGCGCAGGAAGTCGCCGCGGTACTCG